>JBBQMV010000044.1:0-12701 GCA_038329315.1 Bdellovibrionia bacterium
GCGCAAATCACGCGCATGCCGCGGTAAGCGAGTTTGTTACAAACGTCGACGATCGATTCATCGAAGAACTGAATTTCGTCGATTCCGACGACGCGCGTGTTGTCTTCGACGCGGTCGAGGATCTCGCGTGCGGTTTTCACCGGAATCGAGAGAATCCGCTTCGCGTCGTGGGACTGAACATGATCTTCGCTAAAACGGTTATCGATCGCGGGTTTGAAGACTTGAACCTTCTGGCGTCCGTATTGGGCGCGCTTAAGGCGGCGCATGAGTTCTTCGGTCTTCCCGCTGAACATGCTTCCGCAAACGACTTCGATAAAACCCGGTAGGCTCTTATGCAGCATGGCCGGGTCGTATCAAATGGAGTCCGGCTTGGGAAGATCGGGAGGGACGCCGCGATGAGTTATTTTGTGTTTGAAGTGTTAGAAAGTGAACGCGGAGCGACGCAGGGGCTAAACGCGATCGAAGAAACGGTTTGGGGAGTTTTACGGACTTCGAGTGAAATACCAGTATCCTTGTCGGAATATGAAGCGTTGTCGAATAATAGTGATTGGTTATCCAGCCAACGTCCTTGACCTGAAAATGAGCACTTGAAAAATGCGCGGAGCGCGGCTGGTAAATTATGCAAGGCATCGGAATCGCGCAGGGAAAAAAGGGCGCCCTCTAAAATGTGCTGGTCCGGATCCACGGTGAGGTTTACCCGTGGCAACGGGGTGCCATTCGAAGGGAGTTCATATACCCAGACCTGAAGATTTCTTTTCGGAACTTTTACGACTTGATCTGGATTTCCAAATTTGATTCGAATCTGTTCGATCGAAAAATGCCCATACGGGATTTGCTCGAGATCCGAAACGTCGATGTTACTGATTGTTGGTGCGAGTTTGACGGCGCTTACCGCCGCACAACCCGAATTTTCTCCGAGCCGTCTGGTTCGACGTACGCATCGGGGTCCCTATTTGGGATAGAATGGTACTCGCCGGTCGCAGTGTCAGAAGGATTGGGCCAAATACCTTCACGTAGTTCTTATCGCATAAAAAGCATTATGATCGCGGAGAAAAAGGCGACAATCCCCGCGATAAGTACACCCCAGAATAAGATCGTCGGAAAGAGCGCAATCACGATCGCACGTCCGGTCGAAACCTTATACGTTTCGGTCGCGCCGATCACACCCAGAACCATCGCGAAAATCGCGGCGATCATTCCACCGAGAAGCGGAACGCCCTTAAAGAGCGCCGCGGCCTGGGCGTAGGCCGCGATCGAGACTGCAGTTTCGTAGCTGAGGCGCTTCTCTGCCGGAACGTAATCGCGATTCGCGAAAAGGCGAGCGCCGACCCAGATGAAAAGGCTGAGGAAAAGAATCCAAGCGCACGTTTTAAACGGATCGATTAGGACTGCACTGACGCCGAAAAACCACTCGGTAACTTTCTCGCGCATTGCGAGCGCCGTTCCGAATTGGCCGCTCGAATCGATCTGCGGAACTTTTTCGAACGCGTGGATAAGGTCGGTCATGCGGCTTCCGAATACTTTTCCGAAACCCGAATACCAAAGGTACTCGAGCGCGCTTCCGAACCAGCTCGTCAGGATTCCAAAAAAAAGTGGACCGACGACTCCGGGTGGACGAGGGAGACCGCGAAAGAAGGCCGTCGGGCGCGTTAGGATCGCTTTCAGCGTCCCGAAGTAATTGAAAACTGGATTGGGCGACGTGCTCCGCTCCCGAGGGGAGTAGCCGGCGCTTTCAAGCTCGCTCATTTTTTAGGCGACCCCTTTCCGGGTGATTTACCTTCGATGAGGGTAATAGCCTTCCAAGGGAGGCTCGCAAAGAAGTCGGCGGCGAGTTCGACGATTTCTTTTTTCGCGGAGTGGGTATTGCGAGCGAAGAGTTTTCCCTTATCGGTCCAGAACTCGATCACCGATATCGGCTCGGCTTTCGGGTCCGGACCTTTTCGGAAAGTCATCTTCAGTACTGCGCCCGACGGGCTGGGTCCGGAATAGGTGGTGATAATTTTAGAGGAGAGGCGATCGAGGATGCCCTCGACGGTTCCGCGGGCAGCCGGGGTTCCGCCCACCATCCAAACTCCGCCCGGTTCCTTCGCGACATGCTGTTTAAAGGATTCGGCACCGTGCGTGTCGACGTCGATTACGTCGATCGCGTAACGCTCAGTCACGTTGAGTAATTTTCCGACGCGCATTTCATCGAGGGTTTTTTCAGCTCTTTCGAGGGCATAGGGATCGATCTCGTAGACCGGATCTTGGTCGTCAATGACTGCGTAGAGTGGGGCGGCGGTCGCTTTCGGATCCTTCTTTTTTTCGAAGACGCGCAAGTGCTTTTCGCCCGACTTCACCGTGAATTTCAGATCGTAGATCGGTTTCGCTCCGGCGAGCGCGGCCTTCGCTTCCGGCGCGTCGTGCTTTTCGGCGATCACATCCTTCGCGGTCAGATGCGCTACTCCGGAGAGGAGGGCGTCGACCGTATCGACGTCGCCTTCGAGGTCGTCCTTACCGTAGTGAAGCGTCCAACCCTTACCGTCGGCGCCTCGTTTCGCTTCAAGTTTTCCGTGAACCTTCTTCGAAGCGGTGAGCGTAAATCTGGTGATATCGCTCCCGTTCATGCCGAAGAGACTCTTATCGCGAAAGTACGACGTCTTTTGGTCGAACACCGAGAGTTGCCAGTCCGGTACCACGAAAACTTTATTTTCGTTCGCCGTCTCACCGGTGGCGGTGAGGGCGAAAACGTTATCGCCGATCGGATGTTTTACGCCGAAATAGGCAGAGAGGCGAGCGCCTCCGTCGAGCGAGATCGAAACGCGGCGAGTAGCCGGGTTCGCCCGCGCCTTCGAATCGAGCCCGTAGTCCTTCAGAAGCTGGGCGCGCTTTTCCGGAGTTTCTCCCTCGAGATCGATCGATTCGTTCGAGACGAGATTTCCGAAGTTTTTCAAAATGCTATTTACCGTAGCATCTTCGGCTTTCGTTTTAATCGGAGCGGCCATTTGCCATTTCGAAGCGTCATCGGTCTTACAAAGCTTATCCGCGAGGCTCTCGCAGGTGAGGGCGACGGCGAGCGGTGGTCGGCCGGCATTTTCCGGCTTGGCGGAGGAGCCGGCGAACTCCAATCGAGAGACGGCGCCGTTCTTCAGTAGGAAAACCTTTTTCCCGTCGGCTTCCAGCTGGGCATCTTTCGGTTTTTTTCCGAACTCGAGCCAGTAGGTGAGGCCGCCTAACGCGACCAGCACGACGGCAAGAACCAGCGGTTTCGCCATGTTTGGAGACTTCGTCGACATTTAAAGCTTCTTTCTCCGGAGCCAAACGACGATGCCGAGAATGATCATAATTCCCGGAACGACGAGCACGGTAAGGAGGCGAATTAACCCGCCTTGGATGCCGGTGAGCTGGATCGATCCGCCCGGTTCTTCTTTCGCGCGAATGGAAATGAGACTTTCATCTTCGAGTACCCAGCTGACCGAGTTCGCGAAGAGGTCGAGGTTATTCCCGAAGCGCGTCCACTGATTCGCCGCGACGAGCGACGTACCGAAAACGACAATGCGAGAGTTTTTCTTCGCGGCCGGATTATTTTTTCCGTCCACAGCGAGCGAGGTGTAAAGCGGTCCTTTTAGGTCGGTTCCCGCATCATACTTCGCGGCGCCCTTCACGAGTCCGGGAAAATCCTTCTCACCCCACGCGTTTGGCGTCGTTTGGGTGAGCCATTCGATCTTCAGACCTGGCGGAACCGGTGAAGCGACTCGGAGAGGGCGGGTCAGTGGAAATACGGTATTCCCCTGCATTTCCTGAGTGATTGAAACGGCCTTCGAGAAAGTCGGAATGATCGGGATCGTGGCTTCGAGGTGAAGCATTTGCGAGACGGGATCGACGACAAGCGCCTGGTCGGAAAGGACGCCCCATTCGGCGAGGAGCTTCGTGAGTTCGGGAGAAGCGTCCGTCGCGGCACCTTTCAGATCCAGATCGAGTGCGATGACCGCGGCTCCGCCGTTTGCGAGGTAGTCGTGAACGAGTTTTACTTCGGGTTCGAAGAAAGCCTTCGTCGGCCCGATGATCGCGAGGACCGAACAGTCCGCCGGGATCTTTCCTTCGGTGACGAGGTTCAGTTTTTTGATCGTATAGTTTTGTTTTTCGAGTGTTGCTTTCATGAGCCCGTAGCCATCCGGCTGGCTCGAATCGAAATCGCGTTCTCCATGCTCAGTGGTGGTGCAGACGACCGGAGTCGTAGTTTTAGAAAGCTTGATCACCGTGTTCGTGATTTTCTCTTCGTTGGGCGATTCGACGAGAGCGGAACGTTCGCCGACGAAGACCTGGAGGGTCGACTCGGCCTTGATTCCGGCTTGTTTCGCGCGAACGATTTCTTTCACGGCGTCGGCGTATTCGACTTCGACCTTCGTCGAAAGACCCCGGAGGTTATCGAGGATCGGCCGAAGCTTTTCACGCTCGTCGACTTTCGCCCAGTAGACGAACTTCACCGGAAGAGTAAGGGCTTTGAAGACTTTTTCGGTTTGGTCGGAGAGCGTATTCACTCCAGATTTCGTCAGGTCGAATTTCTTCGGATATTTCACGCCGAGGAAGTTCACGACGCCGAGAATCCCGAGGACCAGCGCGGCGGTCATGAGCGAGTTCGCGCCGTACATCGCGGTCCGTTTCGAAACCGCGGTCCTTAAACTCCAGACGAGGAGTCCGAGGCATACGATGAAGACCCCGAGAACGGCGTAGAAAGCCCATGCCGGCTCTGGGTAAACTGTGCGGACGACCAGCGCCCCGAGTCCGAAGACGAGGGTAAGGATGGCGAAGATAGGACCATTGCTTTTCATGAACGATTATCTCCAGCGGTAAGAGTCGAGAACTCGGTGGGTACAGAAAAGGCCGAAGAAGATGAACGAGAAATAGTAAATCAAATCCGGCGTCTCGATCATCCCTTGGCTAAATTTCATGAAGTGGTTGATCAGCGAAAGGTGCATCAGCACGTCGCTCCAGACCGGGCCGGCCGAATAGGCCGACCAGGAAATGATCCAGAGGAGGAAGTTCACGCAAATCGTGAGGAAGACTGCGACGATTTGGTTTTCCGTCATCGCCGAAAAAAGAATTCCCGTGGTGAGTAGGCAGCACGTCAGCAAAAACGTGCCGAGAACTGAGGCGAAGAGCGTTCCGACATCGGGCTGCCCGAAAACCATAAGGATGGCCGGGTAGATGAGTGTCGTTCCGATCAGAACGAGCACGAAGAGTACCGCAGAAAAGAACTTTCCAGCGACGATGTCGGTAAGACTCACCGGACTCGTCATCAGGAGCTGGATCGTCTGGTTCTTCCGCTCTTCGGCGAAGAGGCGCATGGTGATCGCCGGCGTAAAGAAGAGAAGGATGACGTTCATGTTTCCGTAGAGCGGACGAATCACACCTTCGGAGAGGGACATCACCTTACCCATATTGTAGGTCTGGTAGTTCATCGCCTGTTCGTTGAAGTAGGCGAGCATATTGAAGAACATGTAGCCCATGATCGCGAGGAAAAGCGCGAGGACGATGTAGGCGATCGGGGTCGTGAAGTAGCTTCGGAAGTCGCGGCGGGCGATCGTCCAGACATTCGTTAAATTCATCCGGTACTCCGTTCGGTTGTCGAGTCTTCGGTCGTGAGTTGGAGGAAAATTTCTTCGAGACTAACCTTCTCTTGGCCGAACTCGAGAATTCCCATCCCGCTTTCGACAGCGGCTTTGGCGATCCGGTCGCGGAGTTCCCCTTGGTTCGGAGAAAGCTCGATCACGAGTTTCGGTCCGATCGCGGAAATTCCGGTTACCCCGGAGACCGCGCGGATCGCGGCGAGGCCCGCCGGATTAGGCGTGGCGACCGTCATTTGCCGAAGGAGGCCTTTTTTCAGGCGCATCGTGAGGCCATCGATCGTGTCTTCCGCGACGATTCGGCCGCGGTTAATCACGATAATTCGGCCGCAGGTGGCGGTGACTTCGGGAAGAATGTGGGACGAAAGAACGATCGTGTGTTCTCCAGCCAGCGATTTCACGAGCTCGCGAATTTCGATGATCTGCTTCGGATCGAGACCGACCGTCGGTTCGTCGAGAATCAGTACCGCGGGATTATGCACGAGCGCTTGGGCGAGACCCACGCGCTGCTTATAGCCCTTCGAAAGGTTTCCGATGATCCGACCACCGACGTCACCGAGATTCGTTTTCTCGATCGCCCAGTCGATTTGCTTTTTTAGATCGCTCTTCGCGACTTGATTCAGCCGTGCGGCGAAATCGAGATAATCGCGGACCGTCATCTCCATATAGAGAGGCGGGGATTCGGGGAGGTATCCGATCGCGCGCTTCACTTCGATCGGGTTTTCGAAAACATCGAATCCGTTTACGCGCACTTCGCCTTCAGAGGCGGGCATGAAACCGGTGATGATTTTCATCGTCGTACTTTTTCCGGCGCCGTTAGGCCCGAGGAAGCCGACGATTTCTCCTTTCTTCACTTCGAAATTCAGATCGTCCACGGCTTTACGCAAGCCGTAGTGCTTCGAGAGTCCAGAAACTTGAATCATTCTCCTAAGGTAACTCCAATTGAAACGGAATCAAGTGAAGCTCGGTTAATGACGCGGAGCCGACTCTGATGATGGAAAGATCGGCGCATATCGCTTGGACCGAATCAGCCGAGGCGGAAGCGGACATGAGGCTAAGGCATGAAATGAGCAATACTATTAAGGAACAGGTCCACCCATACGGGTATTGGGGCGGAATGCCAGGCGGTTACGTCACCGCAAAAGAATGTGAAGGAGAACAATGGCGAGGCGGAAAAAACCAATTTGGATCGTATTGGGATGGATCGCGCTCGCACTAGCGATTGTCGGAGTCTTCTTGCCTTTGGTCCCTCAGGTCCCGTTTGCGATCATTGCCGCGTTTTTCTTTTCGAAGGGTAGTCCGCGTCTTCACCACTGGATCTTAAATAATAAAAATTTCGGCGCGGCCGTGCGGGACTGGGAGCTTGACCACGTAATCCGGAAGCGCCTAAAGGCGACCTCGATCGCGATGATGGTTGCGAGCGCCGCTTTCGTCTTTTGGAAATACCACGGAGAAAATTCGGAACTCGCGATCGGAATTCCGATCGTGTTTGCGATGGCTTCGATTTTCGTGGCGACTCGGAGGTCACGTACTCGCGGGCTTATGACTTAAAAAAACGAGTTCGAAGGAAGGGGCTCTGGCAGGGGGTAGCTGCCCAGGTTCGCGGAGCGTGAGTTGAGGGCGTGGGAGTGCAGAATCTGCCCCATTTCATGGCAAGATCTTCCTAAAGCCATAAATAACTGATCGCGTCATCCTTGTGTTTCACGGCTGCGTCGGTCATGTTGCGGTCGGCCATGGATTCCCAAGTTCTCCTGCAATCCGAATTCGGGAAACGGGCGATCGTAAAAAAGGAAAACGGAAATGAAGAATTCGTTCATTGGTTTAGTCGCGGTAGCGGTCATCAGTTTAAGTTTCGCGCCCGCAAGTGTACACGCCGCCGAAGGCGGCCTTACTCACGGTGGAACCGCCGTCGTTTGTCGGTATCCGACGGGCGGGATCGCGACTGCCGAAGTTCTCGATCTTTTCGAAGCGCGTGAACTTCTCAGACTCCAGCCGATCGTCGTGAACGACGTCGCGACCGAACGGAATAGCCTTCTGGCCGATCTCGATAGCCGTTTCGTAGGAAAGAGCCTCTATCCTGCTTATCTTCGCGACACTCTGAACACGCTCCACCCGCGGTTTAAGCTCCTCGCGCCGCACGTTCGTATTGAGCTGATACCCGACGTCTTCCCGAAGATCTCTCAAAAGGGTTGCGCGATTGAGCAGCTCGCCTCGTTCCAAGACGGCGGCGATATCCTTCTCGATAGCGAGATCTTCGGCGCGCTTTCGCCGCTGAATCGACTCGCGCTTGAACTCCATGAATCGGTCTATTCCCTCGACCGCAAATGGGCGAGTGCGGCCGACTCCGTTTTCTCACGGAAACTCGTCGGGCTTCTCATCGCGAATCAATGGAGCGCGGCTCTTGATCAAGCCATTTTTGCGTATTCATTCAATGTTCCGCGCGCGGGCCACTACTCAGACTATTTCGGCGCATGCACGCTCACGCTCGATCTTGGGGTGGACGGCTCGCTTCGGGTAACCCCGAAGGATACTTGCCGCAGCCAAATTTCCTGGGACGCCTTCGGCAAATCGCCCTCGGCGATCTTGAAACCGACGGGCACGGCCAGCGAATGGAAATGGATTTCGGCGGATCGCACGAGCGAGCTCCGGTTAATCCGCACAGATTCGAATAATCTCACGCTCGACACGACTGATTTCCACTGGACTGGGAATTAACTAGAACAGCTCATCCCTGCGGTCGGGCGAAGCCCTCCCATCCGGGATGAGTCTACTTGCTGGGACTAAGTCTTATCTTTACCGAATTTTTCGAACGAGTTCACGAGCGTCTTCAGACGGTCGATGACGGCGTCGCGCGTTTTATCGAGCGGCGCTGAAAGCGCCAGCCCCGCGGCGTAATCGTGTCCGCCGCCGCCGAGCTCCATCGCGACTCGGTTAATGATGATTTTGCCCTTCGAACGCATCGAGACGCGGATCTGGTTATCGTCTTCCTCGCGGAAGAGACAAACGACCTCCGCGTCCTTCAGGAGTAGCAGCAGGTTCAAGAACGACTGGGTATCGTCGGACGAAGCCGAGTGCTTTTTCCGAAGGTCGAGCCCCATTTCGAGCCACGCGATCTTTCCGTTCGAAGTCACCTTCGTGTTTTGGAGAAGCTGGCCGAGGAGTTGGAGGTGCGACAGCTCCTTGGAGGAGTAGATTGCTTGGTAGACTTCTTCGGGGTTTACGCCCTCTTCGATCATACGGGCGGCGATATGGTGGGCGGCCGGGGTCGTTCTCGCGTAACGAAAGCTATTCGTATCCGTCATCACTGAAACATAGAGGCCGAGCGCGACGTCCTTATTGATGGTCGCGATGTCGAGCTCTTCGAAGAGGTGATAGAGCATTTCACCAATCGAACTCGACGCGATGTCTGAAAGGACGCTCGCGTGCGGAGGGTACTGGATCGCATGGGCGCCCGCGATATCCGGATGGTGATCGAGAAACACGATCTTCTTTGCGCGAAGACTCAGCTCCGGCCAGAGTTTGCCGAGGCGGCGAGGATCGTTCGTATCGACGATGATCCAGAGATCGAAGTTATCCCAGAGCTCGACCTCGCCCGGGCCGAGCAGCGTCGTGCGCTTCGGGTCAAGAAACTGATACCGGCGAGGGAGGGGATCGGGATTGTAGACCCGACAAGCCTTCTTCGCCCGCTTCAAGTAGTGAAAAATGGCGCTTTCGGCGCCTAGTCCGTCACCGTCGGGTAGAGCATGCGTCGAAATTAACACCCGCTTCGCGTCGAGCACGGTCTGCTTAAAGCGTTGGAACTCTTTAGTTTTTGAAAGTTCGAGGGGCTTCGTTTTCGTTCTCAAGTCGGACCATTCCTTTTCCGAAAAACTCTATGTAGCTGCTGCTGAAACCGTTGATGTCCACCCGGGGAAAAAATGAAATCTGCGAAGTCGCCTAAGAAGAACTCCAAGAAGACGGCCTCCGAGACCAAGCTGTCCACTGTTCGCGATCCGCGTAAGACGGGTTCCCCGAAATCGATCGATCCGCTCTACGTCATTTTCGAGCAACACCTTTTCAATTTTGCGGATCCCGATTCCGACCGGAAGACTTTCATCGCCCAGGTCGTCGCGGACTACATTGGTTATCTTCGTAAGAATAGCATCATCGTCCCGAAATCCCTCGAACAACCGATCGTCGAAGAACTGGGCACCCAAGTGAATACGATGCTCGTCCGGAAGATCTACGGATGTTTGACGGTCAACGAGTTCGCCGACCCGATGGCTGGCGCCGTCCGGAGCGCGAAGAAGCGCGCGAAGGCCCGCCTTTCGAAGGCCGGGTGACGGCGAGTAGGTTCAAGCCCGGATGGGCGGGCTTCAAACCGCCAGCGTAAGCTAGCGGTGCCCCGACCGTAGGGATTGAACTGTTCTAGCGTCGGCTAGGCTTTTTCTTCCGACTTCCAGCTTTCTTCCGTTTCGCCTGCAATCGGCGACGATTCCGTAGAATCCGCTTACGTGTTTCGGCGACCATGTAGCGCATGATCATCGCCGCGATGTTCCGTTTCGTGGCCTTTTCGATGCCTTCGAACCCGGGCGAAGAGTTCACTTCGAGGATGGTCGCGCCGTTCGGACCTTCCATGAGATCGACGCCGGCGATGCCGAGTCCGAACGCTTGAGCCGCGCGGATCGCGGTTCTCCGGTAGGATTTCGGAAGGGTGATGGGCGTTCCTTCGCCACCCCGATGGATGTTCGAACGGAATTCTCCGGTCGGGGCTGTTCGGAGCATGGCCGCCACGATCGTCCCGCCGACCACGAAAATTCGGTAGTCCTTCCCAGCGCTCTTTTTCAGGAATTCTTGGATGAGCACGTCTTCGTCGAGCGTGTTCAAGGTCTCGAGAACGCTTGCGAGAGAGACTGGGGAATGGACGATCATGACGCCGACCCCCTGCGTGCCGCGAAGCACTTTCAGGATGACCGGCATTTCTTTGACGGAGACGAGTGCGTTGCGAAGATTTCGTGCGCCACGCGCCAGAACGGTTGCCGGAACCCGAACTCCAGCTTGTGAGAGGACCTGCAGACTTCGAAGTTTGTCGCGGCTTTCGCCGATCGCGTTCGAGCCGTTTACGACGTACGTGTCGAGCGATTCGAAATGTTTGACGACCGCGATTCCGTAGTCGGTGACCGACGCCCCGATCCGCGGAAGAACTGCGTCGTAGTGGGGGAGTTCTTGGCCGCGGTAGAAGATCGCCCGGCTTTTTCCATCGACGATGAGCTGGCATTCGAGCGGGTCAATCACGTCGCAAACGACGCCGAGCCGCTTAGCCTCTTGAAGGAGGCGTCGAATGCTGTGAAGATTCTTATTCCGGGAGAGAATCGCAATTCGCATGACTATTCCGTCTATCATCGGGAAAAAAATGAAGAAAGCCAACCGCGTTGCGATATTAGCCGTGATTCTATTTGGCGTCCTCGGTTGTGGGGGCTGTTCGAGCACCTCGGAAACCTCGGATCTCCCGTTTGAACGCTCTTCCCAAGCGATGGCGTTCGGATCGCTCTGGCAGGAGGAACTGCCAGGACCGATTACCGACCTTGCGCTCGCAAAGAAGTCGGGCGATCTGGCCGTGGCGAGCATTCCCGACGCCGATGTGGGTGGGAAGCACTTGTTGACCCTCTTTTCGAAAGCCGGAAAGAAAGTTTTCCAAATTCCGAGTCCTTTTCCCGTGAAGAGCCTCGACATCGCCGACGATGGATCGCGTGTCATCGTCAGCAACTATGACGGGAAGCTTCTTTCCTACGATCGCGCCGGAACGGTGACGTGGACCGCCGAAGGCGGATGTCGCCCGTGGATCTTGAACACGACGAAAAAAATTATCTGTTACCACGACGACGATACGAAGCCGTCGTTTGCCTACGACGCTTATGATTTCGACGGAAAACGCGTCGGAAGATTTCCGATCAAGACCGACGTTCTCGCGCTAAAAATTTCAGATGATGAAAAGTGGTTTGCCGTCGCGCTGGCGGGGGGGCGAGCTCTCGTTTTCGGGAATCCGTTAACGGGTGATTTTAAAGCCGAGAAGGAATGGAAAGTTCCTGGAGAAATTCTCGACATTTCGATTTCGAGCGGAGAAGAGCCGACTTTGGCTACGATTTCGATCGATCTAAAAAAGGGTGAGACGCTTTCGATCTTCGAGGCTCGGAAAAAGGAAGTTGCGTCGATGCGGCTTTCCTATCACGTCGAGCAGGTCGAAACTTTTCCGTCGGGAAAACTGGTCGCCGTTTACGGGAATAGCCCGCGCGGTCAGTACATCGCGGTACATTCCGGTTACGATGGAACGCTCCAGTGGCAAAAGCTCGATCCGCGCTACGCCGACTATTCGCTCGCGATCCGCGTCGGCGAAGATAAGATTCTCGCCGGTTTCGAACAGGTCGGCAAAGCCAGTGCTTCCGGCGCGACGAAGACCCGCTCGAGCAAGTTGGTAGCGCTCGACCTGGACGGAAAGATGCGGGCAGACCTTCCGCTGAAGACTGCCGAAGGCGCGTATCTCTACTCTTTCGCCTACTCCTCGGATCGTTCGCTCATGGGGGTCGGCACCGACGATAAGCGCGTGCAGCTCTTCGAACTCAAATAGTCCGCTTTTCTCGACTCATTCACTTTAGATGCACCACGCTATTTCGAAGTCATTGTGGCTCTTCGCGAGCCACTCTGGCCCTGATTTTCGCTCGTCTCGTTATCGATGTATCTTTCAAATCGTTTCAAGATGCGTGCATTTTCCGCGTTTAACCCGTAATTAGTTGGTCCTCACCGTATTTTGAGAAACTGGCACTCCCGTTGCTCTAACGCGGGCGTGGTATCGAGTAGTTGGTATTCGGGTTCCTTCAACTGGGGTAAATAAAATGATTCGCGTAAAGAGCACAGCGCTCACCTTGTCCGTCGCAACCATGGTTTCCTCTCTCTGTCTCAGCCCGCTTTCCGCCCGAGCCGCGGACGAGCCGACGGATGCACCGGCGGAACGAATCGAAGTGACGGGTTCGCATATTAAGCGGATCGACACCGAGGGCGCGTCCCCGGTGACTACCATTAGCCGCAAAGACATTGAAAAGACGGGTTATAACTCGGTCG
>JBBQMV010000045.1:0-12295 GCA_038329315.1 Bdellovibrionia bacterium
ACCGCGATGCTCGTGATCCTCGTCGCGGCGCTCGCAGTCTCGCTCGGTTCCGAGTTCGCCGGACACCCAGCCTTTCCGGGAATTCCGTGGATGGAAGGGAAAGAGACTCGGTTCGGCGTCGTGAACAGCGTGATCTGGTCGGTGTTCACGACCGCGGCTTCGAATGGATCTGTGAACGCGATGCACTCTTCGCTTACGCCGGGGGCCGGTGGGGTCGCGATGTTTCTCATGATGCTCGGTGAGATCGTTTTCGGTGGGCTCGGCTCCGGCCTCTACGGAATGGTCCTCTTCGCGCTTCTGACGGTTTTCATTGCCGGCCTCATGGTCGGACGGACGCCAGAATACCTCGGAAAGAAGATCGAGGCGCGGGAAATCCAGATGGCAATCCTCGCGATCCTACTGCCGAGCGCATTCGTTCTGATCGGTACGGCAGTTTCGGTCGTCTTGCCTGCCGGCGTCGCGGGGCTCTCATCCGGAGGGCCCCATGGATTCTCCGAAATCCTCTACGCCTTCACTTCGGCGTCGAACAATAACGGATCGGCGTTCGCGGGCTTAAATGCGAATACGCCGTACTATAATCTCGTTCTGGGTTTCGCGATGCTGGTCGGTCGATTCGGAGTGATTTTTCCGGTCCTTGCAATCGCAGGGAATCTCGCCCAGAAGAAGATTTCCCCGGCTTCATCCGGCACCTTCGCTACCGACTCGCCCCTTTTTATAACGCTGCTGATCGGCGTTATCATTATCGTCGGCGGATTAACCTTCTTTCCATCGCTCGTTCTCGGCCCGATCGTCGAACAGCTGCTCGTTCACACGGGCAAGACCTTTTAGGAGAATTTCATGGCCGAAAAATCATCGCCTCTTTTTGATCGAAAACTCTTCGTTCCGGCAATCGTGGACGCCTTTCGCAAACTCGATCCACGCTTCCTCGTAAAAAATCCAGTGATGTTTATCACCGCGATCGGGGCCCTCCTCACGACGTTGACTTTATTCGGCGGTGGTTTCACGGGATTTAATTTCCAAATCGCGCTCTGGCTCTGGTTCACAGTTCTCTTCGCAAACTTCTCGGAAGCGATCGCCGAAGGCCGAGGTAAGGCCCAAGCGGAAAGCCTCCGGAAGTCGAAGACGACGACCGTAGCACGACTCCTCAAAGGCGGAAAAGAGTCGAGCGTAAACGCGTCGGATCTCCGAAAAGGGGATTTCGTCGTGTGTGATACGAATGATCTCATCCCGGGAGACGGCGAAGTGACCGAAGGAATCGCGACGGTCGATGAGTCCGCAATCACCGGTGAATCTGCACCCGTCGTTCGTGAAGCGGGCGGCGACCGGAGTGCCGTCACCGGAGGCACGCGAGTGCTTTCCGATCGGATCGTCGTGCGGATTTCCGCCGAGCCAGGCGATGGATTTATCGACCGGATGATCCGGCTGGTGGAAGGCGCGAAGCGCCAGAAGACACCCAATGAGATCGCGCTGAATATCCTACTCGCGGGTTTAACGATTATTTTTCTTCTCGCGGTCGCGAGTCTTAAGCTCTTCGCGGATTACTCTGGAAAAGCGGCCGGTCAGGATCTTTCGGCGATCGTGACGATGCCGGTACTGATCGCGCTACTCGTTTGCCTCATTCCGACAACGATCGGTGGGCTTCTGTCCGCGATCGGGATTAGCGGGATGGACCGGCTCATCCGGAAGAACGTGATCGCGACTTCGGGTCGGGCGGTCGAAGCGGCAGGGGACATCGACGTCCTTCTCCTCGACAAAACAGGCACGATTACACTTGGGAACCGCATGGCGACGGAATTCTTTCCTGCTCCGGGCGTGACGGCGAAGGAACTCGCGGAACAGGCCCAGCTTTCATCACTCGCTGACGAAACGCCGGAAGGGCGCTCAATCGTCGTTTTAGCCAAGGAGAAGTTCGCTTTGCGTGCGGATCACTTCGATGCCAAGTCAGCCGATTTCGTCCCGTTCACGGCTCAGACTCGCATGAGTGGTGTCGATCTTCAGATCGGTGGAAAGACGATCCGAATTCGCAAGGGCGCGACGGACGCAGTAGCGAAGTTCGTCGCGGTACTCGGCTCGCGGATGCCGGCGGAGACGATGGCGGATGTCGAAAAGATTTCTCGGATGGGTGGGACGCCACTCGTCGTCGCGGAAGAAAGTCGTGTTCTCGGCGTGGTTTACTTGAAGGACATCGTAAAGGGCGGGATCCGGGAACGGTTCGCCGAACTTCGTCAGATGGGGATTCGCACGGTGATGATTACCGGGGATAATCCACTTACGGCGGCCGCGATCGCTGCGGAAGCCGGAGTCGATGACTTTATCGCGGAGGCGACTCCGGAGGATAAACTGAAGAAGATTCGCGAAGAACAAGAGAGCGGGCATCTCGTCGCCATGACCGGCGATGGGACGAATGATGCTCCCGCTCTCGCACAAGCCGATGTCGGAGTCGCGATGAACAGCGGAACTCAGGCTGCACGAGAGGCCGGGAATATGGTGGATCTCGATTCCAGTCCGACGAAACTTATCGAAATTGTAGAAACGGGGAAGCAGCTCCTAATGACTCGTGGGTCGCTTACGACATTCAGTATCGCGAACGATGTGGCGAAATACTTCGCGATCATTCCCGCGCTCTTCGCCACGCTTTATGCGACGAGCGGGGGTACGGATGGTCCGCTTTCTCGACTGAATGTAATGGGACTCGCGAGTCCTCAGAGTGCGATTTTGAGCGCCGTTATTTTTAACGCCCTCGTCATTGTCGTCCTCATTCCGCTAGCGCTACGAGGCGTGAAGTATCGGCCGCTCGGTGCCTCAGCGATCCTCCGGCGAAACATTCTCGTCTACGGTGTCGGCGGTGTAGTCGCGCCGTTCGTCGGAATTAAACTCATCGATCTCGTCCTTCGGGTGGGGGGCCTCGTATGAAAGACTTAAAAATCGCGGTCCTTATTTTTTTCATGCTCACGCTCGTCACCGGAGTCGTCTACCCCTACGCGATTGATCGCACGACCCGTGCGCTCTTCCCAGATCAGGCCTCGGGTTCGCTCGTTCGAATCGGGGACCGGATCGTCGGTTCGAGCTTGATCGGGCAGGATTTCAAACGGCGAGACTACTTCTGGGGGCGTCCATCGGCGATCGCGAACCAACCCCTACCATCCGGCGGTTCGAACTACTCGGGAACGAGTGAGGCGCTCCGGAAACAAATCGAAGAACGTCGTAAAGAAGGGAGAACCGGAGACCTCCTTTTCGCCTCGGCAAGCGGCGTCGATCCGGATATCTCGCCGGCGTCCGCGTTCGTCCAGGTCGACCGGGTGGCGAGCGAGCGGAAGCTCCCGAAAGAGGCCCTCGATCGACTCGTCGAGAGCGGAATTGAAGAGCGAACTTGGGGGTTTTTGGGTGAGCGCCGTGTGAACGTCCTGCGGCTTAACCTGGCGCTCGACGAACAGGCGCTCGCGCTCCGGAAGGACTCGAGGTAGATTCAGTAGACATGGAGAACCGCGAAGACGACGCACGGCCGAATCCCGACGATCTCCTTCGCGGAGTCCAGCGCGAGGAGCGGGAAGACGCGCGTGGTAAGCTCCGTGTTTTCTTCGGGATGTGTCCCGGTGTGGGAAAGACCTACGCAATGCTGCGAACGGCCCGGGAAGCACTCGCTTCGGGTACGAACGTCGTCATCGGCGTGATCGAACATCACGGGCGTGAAGAAACGAAGGCGATGATGGTCGGAATCCCGATCATTCCGAAGAAGAAGGTCGATTATTCGGGAACGCCGATCGAAGAAATGGATCTCGACCAGATCCTCGAGCGCCGTCCGGCGCTCGTGCTCGTCGACGAGCTTGCGCACACGAACGCGCCGGGCAGCCGTCATCCGAAACGATACCAAGACGTCGAAGAACTCATCCGAAGCGGGATCGATGTCTACACGACGGTGAATGTTCAGCACATCGCGAGCCGCGCGGACCTCGTTTACCAAATCACCCATGTCCCGGTTCGGGAAACCGTGCCCGATTCCGTGCTGGAGATGGCGAACCAAATCGAGTTGATCGATCTGTCGGCGGAGGAGCTCCTGAAGCGTCTTTCCGAAGGAAAAGTCTATCTCGGAGAGCGCGCTGATCGCGCGGCGGAGAATTTTTTTAAGGAAGAAAAACTCACTGCCTTACGCGAACTCGCCCTTCGATTCACCGCCGAGAAGGTCGATGACCAGTTGAAACGGCATATGACCGAGAAGCGTATTGCCGGTCCGTGGAATACGAACGAACGGCTACTCGTGGCGATTAGCCATAGTCCGTTCTCGGGGCGACTCATCCGGGCGACTCGACGAAAAGCCTATAGGCTCGAAGCGCCTTGGATCGCGCTGCACGTCGATTCAGGCCAGCCGCTCGGAATCGAAGACCAAACGATGCTGGCGAAAAACGTCGAGCTCGCGCGGGAACTTGGCGCTGAGGTTTTGTCGACCCGGGACCGTGAGGTCGCTCGTGCGATCAATCGCACCGTTCGCGAAAAAAACGTCACCCAAATCGTGATGGGACGTCCGGACCGCCGGTTCGTTCGTGACTTCTTCTCGGGCGGAACCCTACTCGACCAGCTGCTCGCCGAATCGAGCGAGGTCGATATTCACGTCCTTCGTCATGCTCGCCGATCCGTCCACCGCCTCCGGTACGATCAACTTCGCGCTCGTTTCTCGCGCCTATACGAATCGTTCGATTTTTTTCCGTACTGGGCGTCGTCTGTTTTTCTCGCGCTCGTTATTTTTAGCGGGTACGGGATGGAGAATTGGATCGGCTACAGATCGGTCGGTTACCTCTTTCTGTCGGCGATCCTACTGATCTCGTTTCTGACGAGTCTCGGACCGACGCTCGTGTCGGCGGTGCTGAGCACCGTGGCTTGGAACTATCTCTTCATTCCTCCGCGCTTTACGTTTTCGATCTCGGAGCCGGAAGACTATATGATGTGCGGCGCATATTTCGTCGTCGCCATTACGGCCGGGGTGCTGACTTCTCGGATCCGTGCTCAGGAGCGCGATCTTCTCCTTCGTGAAAAGCGGGCGAAGATACTCTATGATTTTTCCCGCGCGCTCGCCGAAGCGAATGGTGAAGCGGAGGTCGCCGGAAGGGCCGCCGAATCGTTGCGGGGTCTTTTCGGACTTTCGGCGGCGGTGCTTCTCTTGGAGGCAGATGGGCAAACTCTGTCTACTCGTCCGTGCCACACGAGCACCTTTCTCGTCGATGAGCGCGCCTATGCGGTCGCGGTCTGGTCCCTAAAGAATCGGAAACGCGCGGGCTTTGGCACTCAGACTTTGGCGTCTTCGAGCTGCCTGAGTATTCCATTGATCGGAAAGAAGAATCCGATCGGGGTTCTCATTCTTTACCGCGAAGAAAAGGCCGCTCCGTTTTCACTCGAACAAGACGCGCTCCTCGATACGATCTCTTCGCACCTCGCGGTCGCGATCGAGCGCGAACTTTTCGAGCGAAGCGCTCGGATGGCCGAAGTTCTGGAGGAGTCCGAAAAGCTTCACCAGGCGATTTTGAATTCGGTTTCCCATGAGTTGCGGACCCCTTTGGCGGCGATTGTCGGGGCGGCAAGTGCGCTCTCCGATACACACGTCCTCGACGAACCGGAGTCCCGTGCTGCGATATTAGAAGACCTCGGATATTCGGCCGAACGGCTGAACCGGATCGTGGAGAACCTTCTCGATATGTCGCGGATCTCGGGCGGGGTGCTCGCCATTAGGCGCGACCTTTTCGATTGGACAGATTCACTTCAGTCGTCTTTGGCTCGGTTAACGAAGGGGATGCGCGGGCACCGGGTCATACTTACGGAAGGCGAGGAAGCGCTCGTCGAAGGGGACCATCGGTTACTCGAACACGTACTGCTGAATCTTTTAGCGAATGCGAGCGCCTACTCTCCGGCGGAGTCGCCCATCGAGATTTTTATTGGGCGTCGTGGAGAGTTCGCCGTTCTGGAGGTCTCGGATTATGGACGGGGGGTACCGGATGAATTGAAGACGAAGATCTTCGACCGATTTTACCGAGTGCCCGGAACCCCGGTCGGTGGGACTGGTCTCGGGCTCTCGATTGCACATTCGATCGTGGGCGCTCATGGTGGTACGATTTGGGTCGCCGACCGCGCGGGTGGTCCAGGTAGCGTGTTTAGTGTGAGTATTCCGATTTGGCGGAAATCATGATCGATCAAAGAAAACGAATTCTGATTGTCGACGACGAAGACACGATTCGACGAGTCCTCCGAGCGACGCTGATTTCGCATGGCTACGATACGCGAGAAGCCGTGACCGGCGCCGAGGCGGTCCAATTCGCGATCGAGTACCGTCCGGAATTAATCGTGCTCGATCTCGGGTTGCCCGATCTATCGGGAATCGAGGTTTTGAAAAAGATACGGGAATGGTCTGCGGTGCCGATTCTGATTCTCACCGCCCACGACTCGGAGGCTGAGAAGGTGAATGCGCTCGACCTCGGCGCCGACGACTACCTGACGAAGCCGTTTAGTGTTCCGGAGCTCCTTGCGCGACTGAGAGTGGCGTTTCGTCATCGTACCGGCGCAGTCGCCGGTCAACCTCTCCGTTTCGGAAAGCTCGAGGTCGATCTAGAAGGCCACCGTGTGAAAGTCGCGGGCGAGCCGATTCATCTGACGCTCACCGAGTTTGATATTTTACGGGTCCTCATCGGTTATTCCGGGAAAGTCGTAACCCACCGGAATCTCTTGAAGGAAATCTGGGGACCGAATTCGGTCGAGCACACGCAGTACCTTCGCGTTTACGTCGGACAACTTCGGAAAAAGCTTCGACAAGCGGGCGATTCCGAAGAACGGATACTAACCGAGCCCGGGGTGGGTTACCGCTTCGAGTCGGGGATTACGGAGTAACCGTCAGCGTTCCGAGGACCGAGTTATCGTATTCGTCTTGGAACTGATAAGTGCCGGTCGCCGTCGGTGTGAATGCGTGTGCGCGGATCGGCTGCTTCGCACTCGGTTGGAATACGGGACCGGTCGGGAGAGTGGGAGTGCCGACGGAAACGAACTGATGTTGAAGGAACGGGCCATGGTAATAGATGAATACCGTCGTGCCGAGCGCGACCGTACAACCCATCGACACGTGAGGGGTCGAGAACTCGCCCTCGATTCCGCCGCATCCACAGCCCCTTTGGAGCCGGCCGTCCCACATGGACATTTCGGCGACGTTCGCGGCGCAGGGGAGCGTCGCGCCTTCCGGCGGAACGTCGCTGCACTTGCCCCCGAAGGTTCCGGCAGCGAGTCCGAGCGCGATCAGAAATCGCATGATTTGGGATTGACGAAGTTTCGACATCCCCTTCACTGTAGCCGAACGTAATGACGATGCAAAAGAGTTTAGCCGAGTGGGAAGTGCGGTTCGAAGCGAAGGTTCGCGAGGTCGCGGAGGAAGAAGCGGCGCAGTCGGGTCGGATTGACCCGGCGCATGACCACGCGCATTTTCTACGCGTCGTGACGACGGCGAAGCGCCTGGCCCTATCGGAGGGGGCGAAGCTGGAGGTCGTGATTCCGGCGGCCTGGCTGCATGACCTCGTGAACGTTTCGAAGGACGATCCGCGGCGTTCGATCGCTTCGAAACTTTCGGGCGAGGTGGCGGTGAAGTTCCTGCGCGAATCCGGGTATCCGGAGACGTACCTCGAAGAGATTCGCCATGCGATCGAGGCGCATAGTTTTTCGGCAAAAATCGAAGCGAAGTCGACCGAAGCGGCCGTGGTCCAAGACGCCGATCGCCTCGATGGCCTCGGCGCGATCGGGATCGCGCGGGTTTTTTCCGTCGGCGGTTTGCTCGGTCGAAAGATTTACGAACCAAACGATCCGTTCGGAACGAGTGGCCGGGCCCTTGACGATCTCGAAAACACGGTCGATCATTTTTTCGTAAAACTCTTCAAAACCGCGGTGACTTTGCGAACGCCAGCCGGTCGCGAAGAAGGCAAACGCCGCGTCGATTCGATGCGCGGTTATTTAACGGAGCTCGGACGTGAGCTCGGGAAGGAATTCAAAGCATGAAAAAGGGAATGTGGATTTTAGTCGGACTGAGTTCGGTTTTCGCGACGAGCGCTTTCGCTTGGAACGCGAGCTACGAATGCGTTTCGAACGATGCGAAAAAATCGAAGGTCACCGTATCGTTTCTCGATTCGGAAGTGCTGCGTACGCGCGAGCCTACGGGTGGCGTCGATCGCTATTACCGCGTGACGGATTCGTCGGATGACCTCGTCGAAGGCATGATTCTCGGGACGAAATCGGGGGCGACGGCTCGCCTGGTCCCGGTTCTGAAGGGGACGATGAACCTGACGATGACCCATATCGATGCCGCGTCGGTCACGGCTTCGGTGAAGGTCGGGAAAGTCGTGCAGACGCTTTCTTGTAAGTAAGCGGGATATACGGCCTTATTAATTAATGATTTCATGAAGTTAAGAAGCACTTCCGGAATTGAAGGGCCAGGAATTTTGCTTGTGACCGGGTTAGCTTTCGAGTAATTACAGTCCTTCTCTTAAAGGATGGACTCGTAGCTCAGTTGGATTAGAGCGTCGCACTACGGATGCGAAGGTCATAGGTTCGAACCCTATCGAGTCCGCCATTTTGAGAAATAAAAAAGCCTCGCTCTTCGGAGCGGGGCTTTTTTATTTTCGAGATCATGTACCGAGAGGATTCGAAGCGTGCCGCGCTTGGCTAAGGGCAAAGTGCCGGGCACCACCATTGCAGCAAGAGAGGGAGGGGCCGTTTTGCTGCGCTTACTTGCGAGATTCATTCTGCATCGTCCTGGCTGGGTCCTTGTTTTTGGGGCCCTGATCACGGCGCCGTGCATCTACTGGACGACGCAGCTCTACTCGAACCTCAGGCTCGACCTCGAGGAGTTGCTGCCGAAGAGCGCCCAGAGCGTTCAGGACCTCGACGCAGTTAGGGCGCGGCTTCTTTCCATAGAGAATTTGGCCGTACTCGTCCTCAGCGACCACCCTGACGGAAGCCGGCGTTACGTCGATGATCTGGCCGTCGCACTGAGAAGGATCCCACCGTCGATTTCGGCCGGAGTCGAGTATCGCATCAACCGAGAAACCGAGTTCTTCGAAAAGCGCAAAGCGCTCTTCATGGAGTTAAACGATCTCAAGAAGCTTCGGCGCTACGTCGCGGACCGAGTCGCATACGAGACCGAACTCTATAATCCCCTGAACATATTTTCGGAGATAGAAATCCCCGAACCGAAGTCGCCCGTGAAGGGATTTCTCGTCCGATATCACGAGCAAGATCAGGCGGCGCGCTTCAGCCGCTATCCGAGTGGCTACTACGCTACGCCTGACCAGAAAAAGCGCGCGTTGCTCGTTTATCTCCCCTCCGGCGCCAATACCATCGTCGGAAGACGACGCCTCCGAGCCGAGGTCGACCGCGCGATCCAAAGTCTCAATCCGAGGGAATACGCCCCGGATATCCAGATTCACTTTACCGGCGAGGTTCAAAATAAAATCGACGAATACGACGCGGTTCTTGGGGACATCGAACGATCGGCAAAGTGGGTTACCGCCATCGTCGCTCTCGCGATCCTCTTTTACTTCAAATCAATTCTGGGTACGGCCGCGCTCTTTCTCTCGCTCTTAATGGCTCGTTTCTGGGCATTCGCTTTCACTTGGTTCTATATCGGCTACTTGAACGCGAACTCCGCTTTCATGGGAAGTATCGTCCTCGGGAGCGGGATCACTTACGGCGTAATGGTTCTTTCGAGATATTTCGAGGAGCGTCGAGGAGGCTCGGAGCCGACGAGAGCGGCGGACGTGAGTATGCGACAGACCGCTCACGCGACCTGGACCGCGGCCTTGGCGGCGGGCCTCGCCTACGGTTCGCTTTCTCTCACCGAGTTCGAGGGATTTCGCCAGTACGGATTGATCGGCCTGGCCGCCATGGTGTTCTGTTGGTTGAGCGCGATCGGAATTCTTCCAGCGCTTCTGCTGGTCGCGGAGCGGATTCATCCTTTGGTGAAGGAATCCAGGGGCGAAAACAAGCATCGGATTTTTCGTCCCGTGGTCGCCGTTTTATCTCGCTACCCCAAGGCGACTTTAGCGGTCTCGGCCGCTCTGACCGCTTTTGCAGTGTACTCCCTCTCGGGTCTGAACTTCGATCGAGTGATCGAGGTGGATCTATCAATGCTTCGCAGCAAGTCCAGCATACGTTCGGGAGCGGCATTTTGGTCGAAGGACCAGGACGAGATCTTCCAGTCTTATTTATCTCCGGTCGTCATCATGCCGCGGTCCGAAGCAAAGGCGGCCGAGATCGCCAACGCGCTCAAACACGAGAATAGCGCGAAGAGCGACCGCCCGTTGATCGTCTCGGTTCGTACGATCGATGATTTTGTTCCGCGGCGACAGCAGGCAAAAATAAGCGAACTTCGGGAGATGCGGCGCCTACTTTCACCCGAAATGCTCGCCGAACTGAAAGGCCAGGAACGCAAACTCGCGCAAGAAATCCTGAGGCCGGAATCGTTTCGCTCTTTTGGGGAGAAAGACTTGCCCGAACTCGTCCGCTCCAAGTTCACCGAAAAGAGCGGCGCCATCGGCAGGCTCGTACTGGTCGAACCGCCGTTGGATAGCTCGAAATGGAGCTTCGAGAACCTCGATCGTTTCGTCACGACGCTTCGAGAGACGGCGGCCTCGGTTTCGGGCGATCGAGTCCCGGTCGCAGGCAGCCTTCCGGTCACGCGCGACATGTTCGAAGCCATCGCCCACGACGGACCACGGGCGACCCTCGCGGCATTCGGGGCCGTAATTCTCCTCGTCATCTTGCTTTTTCGCCGATCTTTTTCTTCGGTACTCGTGCTTTTTTCTCTCTCCCTGGGAGTCCTATGGATGGCCGGCTTTGCGTTCGCGTGGGGAGTTCGGATCAACTTCCTAAATTTTATCGCCCTGCCGATCACCTTCGGCGTCGGAGTGGATTACGGCGTGAACATTCTCGAACGTTACCGACGGGATCCGAAGCGCGACGTGATTAAGGCCGTACGCGAGACCGGGTCCGCTGTCACCCTTTGCAGCTTCACGACCGTCGTCGGATACTCCTCGCTGATCATCGCGAACAACGGGGCCTTCGTCAGTTTCGGCACCTTAGCCGCCGCCGGCGAGGTGGGGACGATGTTAGCGGCAATCATGACGTTGCCCGCGGTGCTCATGCTACTCGAGCGCCGGCGCAAGCGAGTCGCGGTACCCACGCGAATCTCGGCACCTAGCCAGCCGTCGCCGGCCGTACCTTAGCCTTCCACCTGGAATAGCATGCTACGCGTTCGACAGCGCTTCCATCCGTGCTTGGTAATACGCCGCCCGCGCCCCTGGATCCGAAAAATGTCCGGTGTCGGCGAAGGGAATCGGTTCACCGATCTTCAAACGGATCCGATTCCGGCCCCGCAACATTTCCCGTGCGAGGAAAACGATCCGGAGCGGTCGAAAGAGAAGGCCCGCGTATTGAAAAGCGTCACTGTTTCTTCCTGCGAAAAAAATCGGGACCACCGTCGCGCGGGAGCGTTCGACGATTCGACCGAGATGAGCGTTCCAGGGCAGTTCGACCGCCGAGCGGGAGGTCCACGTCGGAAAAGCCGCGACTTCCCCGGCCGGGAAGAGAATAACGACTTCGCCGGCGTCGAGCGACCTTAGAAGTTTACGCAACTCGCCGAGATTTCGCTTCGAACGCGGACCTTCTTCTCGGATATCGACGGGAATCAGAATCGGCGCGAATTCAGGTACGGCCCTTAAAATATCGTTCGCAACGAGATGGAACTTTCTCTGAAGGCGACTTGCGAGCACGGTTAGAACTAACGCGTCGATCGCTCCGAAGGGATGATTCGCGGTCAGGAGAAGCGGGCCATCGATTCTCCGAAGTTCTTTGATCCTTTCTTCGGAAAATTCAAAGGTGATTTCCATCGTCTTTAAAACAGCTTCGCAGAACTCCGAAGCGCTGAGGTTAACGCCATGAACCTCTTGGACGTTCGCATACAGCTTTTCGAGGCGTCGGAGTCCCGTGATCCACATTGCCGGTCGGACGATCCATTTCGGGGCGCCGGTAGAGAGGATGGCGCATTCGAGGAGGCGCTCGGAGCGTGGAGAGTCCATGATCCGAATTTAACCCATTCCTTGTTACGGGTCGCGTGATTTCCCGTGCATTTCTGTGCCGCATTGACTTCGTTCGTGCATAGGTTATGGGAACAGGGTGATCACGTCGCCTCCTAAACTCCTCATTACCGGCGGGAACGGGTTTCTAGGTTCACGGACCGCCCACGAGTTCGCACGGGCGGGATATTCGCTCCGCTTACTCC
>JBBQMV010000046.1:0-12249 GCA_038329315.1 Bdellovibrionia bacterium
TTACCCGGCTGCCTCGCCGGACGAATCCGTGGGCAGTATTCGCCTCCTCCCCGTGAGCCTCGAAATCGCTACGGCTTACGCGAACCTGATGAACGCTCCGCAAGACGCTTCGCGGTTTTCGACCGCTCCGGATTCGGTGAAGACCATCACCCAAACTTACACTTCGATGGCTCTGGCGGTACACTTTTCGGTCGATGCAACCGGTGCGCTCAAGCACGAGCCCACTGCTCTTCTCCCGCTGGGCGATCCCCTAAAGAACCCACTGATCGACGCTGCTTACTTCATCAACATCAATCCGGCGGTCACGTCGGGCCCCGAAATTTTTCCATTCTGCCATGCCGGTTACAACGTACGGGATCTGGCGATTCCGTTCGGCGATCCAACGCTCGGAACTGAAGTCGACTACACTCCTCCGCTCGCCTGTAACGGCGACACGTCGGGTGGCGCGAGCTGCCAAGGACAAGTTCTTCCCGTTACCGCACCGGTTACGCCTCTGCCAGGCTCCGCGGTTTTCACAGAGACCTATCCTACGGCTGCGAGCGCTCAAAAGGCCGGGATGATCAAGACTCTGATGAACTTGGCGACGTCGTCGCCGCCAACGGTGGCAGCGATCATCATCCCGTCGCCGATTACTTTGAACGGCTTCACGCTTTCGAACGAATAAACTTCCGTTCCCATCCCAATAAAAAAGGCCCGGATCATAAGATCCGGGCCTTTTCATTTCTCGATCGAGAAAAAACTCAGTTGACCGCTTCTTTGAATTCGCGGCCTGGGCGGAACTTAGGCACCGTCATCGCAGGGATTTTGATTTCCTTGCCGGTTTGCGGATTGCGGCCCATGCGCGCCTTGCGCTTCGCCTTCGTGAAGGTTCCGAAGCCAACGAGGGTAACGTCGTCGCCCTTCTTCACGGACTTCTTGATCGTGTCCAGAGCGGTGTTCAGGCAGTTTTCGGCGTCCGTCTTCGTGACGTTCGACGCGGTAGCAATGGCTTCAATGAGTTGAGCTTTATTCATGGTGATCTCCTTATCACTTGGGTATCGGGAACTAAAAACGAGGATTAGTCTGGCTCCCATCCTTAGGCAAGTCGGAGACCTTCCATGAACTTCCGCAGCCAGACTGAATCTTCAGACTTATTCAGTCTGGCTAAGCAATGAGGGTCCGTCAAGCGTCCGTCGTTTTTTTTCTGAATGAAACGAAGATTAAACGGAACGGTAGATTTTCAGCGTCTCGATTTTCACTTCTTCGCGAGGCCGATCGCCTTGGCCCGTCGGCGCATTTCCGATCGCGAGCACAGTGTCGAGTCCCTTCACGACTTTTCCGAAAACAGCGTGCTTACCGTCGAGCCAAGGACACTTCACGGTGGTGACGAAGAACTGCGAACCGTTCGTGTTCGGGCCGGCGTTCGCCATCGAGAGCATTCCGGGTTCGGTGTGCTTCAGCGACGGATGGAACTCGTCTTTGAAACGGTAGCCGGGGCCGCCGGTTCCCCGTCCGAGGCGATCGCCGCCCTGGAGCATGAAGTCCTTGATCACGCGGTGGAAGATTGTGCCGTCATAAAAAGGTTTGGTGGACTTATCTTCGGTGTTTGGATCGGTGTATTCTTTTTGGCCCGTGGCGAGTCCGACGAAGTTGGCGACGGTTTCCGGCGCCTTATCTTCTTCGAGTTGGATCGTCCATTCGCCCTTGTTCGTATTGAATACGGCGAAGAGTCCTTTTCCGAGGCCGAGGTCTTTCGTTTCTACAGTGTATGGAACAGGCATAGGGATTCCCTCTCTTTAGGTGAGTGTTAGGTGGATTGAAAATCAGTAACCGGTCTTCTCGCGCTTCTTCAATCGCAGCGCTTGGAGGTGTCGGATGAGCTGGAGGAGCGCTTGGCGGTTCGGTTCGTAATGGAGGAGCGCGACGGCTTCGTTCAGAGGGACCCACTGGTACCCCTGGTGCTCGCTCGCATCGAGGGTCACCTTCGGGCAACCCGGATAAGTTTCGTAGAAGAAGGCCGTCTCATGGCTGGGGCCCCATTTTCCTTCGAAGGAAAACTCGTACCCGAGGGTTTCCATGTTCTTCAGCGGCGGCAAGCCGGTCTCTTCGATCGCTTCGCGGAGAGCGCCCTTATGGATCTGTTCACCCGCCTCGATCGAACCGGTCACCGGTTGCCAAAACGCACCGCGCTCGGGCAGGGTCTTGAGCAAAAGGACCCGCCATTCGGCCGATTCCGCGCGTGAGAGTATCCAGACTTGGCCTTTTTCTCTGCGTAGGGGTGGATTAGTGGGCTTCGCCATCGGGTGACAGATTCCCAGGTGAGCGCCCGAATAACAAGCCTGGAGGACGTGAGCGCATCGCGCCAAGACCCGGAAATCACAAAAATACCCGTTTCCGATTGCACCCCTCGGGGGTCTCCGCTAAATCTGGGATCTTTCCGAGTGCCGATGTAGCTCAGTGGTAGAGCAACGCTTTCGTAAAGCGTAGGTCGGCGGTTCAATCCCGCCCATCGGCTCCATTTTCTCTCTCCTTTTCTCCCGTCGGAGAACGTATCCATAACTCATCGCCGTTTCGAGTGAATCGGCGCCCGATCTCGCCCGGATCGTGGCCGCGGTCGGACTCACCCAAAATCTGGCGGCCCTTCGCGCACTCTCCACCGATGGAATCGTCGCAGGCCACATGCGGCTCCACCTCTCGAATCTCATCTTAGATACCGAAGCGAAACCCGAAGAGCGTCCTCCGCTCCTCGAGCGGCTGAAAGAACGGCTTCGTCTTCAGCGGCGAGTCTCCGCGGCAGACGTCCGGGAAGTCCTCGCAGAGATTCGATCGCGGCATCCGGAGGCTTAGCGATCGCGCGCATGCGCGAGACGTTCCTCGAGCAACCGAAAAGTCTCTCTATTGGAAGCAGATTCGCGCACTTCCGAAAGCGCCTCGGAATAGATTTGGGCCGCCTGAGTTTCGGAGGCACGAGCCCTCGAGACCGCCTTTTTCACTCGTGTCTCTGGATCACCGAACATCAAATCGGAATTCCTTTTCGGTTTTCACCGAATTCAAAACGATACAAGAAAGGCTCGTTTTTTCTAAAATTCGTTTCGAACGATCGGGGTCCGACGGCCCGACGAGTACGGCGGACAAAACGAAATGCTTCATCCAGGGGGCGCCGACCGCATCCCGGTCGACCGTCAGCACGCCATCCAAGGCAAGCGAGTCGTAAGTGAGCCGCGATCGTTCGGCGATTACCTTAAACGTCGCGCCGAAACAGTTCAGCATCGCTAATGCGTAAAGATCTTCCGGGGAATATCCGCCACCCGGGCCTTCGAATTCAGTCGGAATCGCTATGGCTAAACCATCGGGGAAAGAAGGGACCGATGTCGTCCACGGCGAAGCGATTCCGGAACTCAACGACGAACGGACCTGAAATTTAAGGGGATATTGGATCATACGAGCCTCCGATGGTTGATCATGCGCGAGTACGAAATGCCCTGTAAATGGGAATACTTTTATAAAAGATAGCCGAATACGTAACCTTTATGGATGCCTGTGCGTAGTACCGAATGATGACCACTCAGCTCAAAATTTTTTACGACGGTGGATGTAAGGTGTGCGCGTGGGAGGTGAAGAAATACCTCGCTCAGGACACGCGCGGCGTCCTCGGAACGATCGATATCAACACTCCAGAATTCCGGGCGGAGAAGTACGGGCTCGACCGCACCTCCGTGAAAAAATACTTTCACGTACTGACCCCGGATAACCGAGTCATCGCCGGAGTCGACGCGTTCATCGAAATCTGGGAGACACTCGACCTACCGATTTCGCGAAAAGCGGCGAGAATCGCCCGGCTTACTCCGTTTCACGCCGCGCTTCGCCTGGGGTATTCGGCATTCGTCATCGTTCGGCCCTACTTGCCGAGAAACGCGATAGACTGCGACGACGGTTCGTGCAAAATCCCGTGAAACTCGGAGCGATCTGAACTAAAGGATTAACGAATTCAGCGGCACGCCGATGAACCAACCGCCCCAGGTCTGTGAAAGCTCGCGACCAATCGTCGGAATGTCCTTCGATTCGATCTTGTGCTGATCGTCGCCGAAGAGCTTATTGTATTCGGTCACATCCCATCCGATAGCGCGACCGGCGAGGAAGTCACGGTAAGTCCGGGTCTTCCCTTTATAGGATCCCGTCACGACGTACGGACTCTTATTGAATTCGGTCGGAAACAAAGCGGTCAAATTCTTCGGGGCTTCCGTATAAAATTTGGTGAGATTCACTTTCAACACGTCGCCAGCGACGACGCCGTTCATCAGGCCGCCCGTGTGTTTACCGGTCTTGCGGTCGATCGCGGTAAATTTTTCGTCATGAAAAGCCATGTAAGAAAGGTGATTCAGACCCGTTTGCATCATCCGAGAGATCGGTGAAGCTCCGCGGGAATCGATCAGATTTCCGGCCAAGGCGTTATCGTTTAAGTGATTCCGAACTTCGGCCCACGCGTAAGTCGCTTGGGCGACGGCGTTTTCGAGGTTCGTGTAGGCGTCGTTCATCCACCTCTGTCCGCCTGGGCGTAAATTAAGAAGGCCGGTCTTTTTATTCCAGCTCCGAAGAATATCGAAGCGGGTGCGGTCCATCGTGAGTTCCGGATTATAAAGGATCGTGCTGAGTCCGAATTTTTTCGACGTTTCGTCGAGCGCTCCGAAAAGACCATTCAGGTTATAAGCCGTGAAACTTTGGATCGAGCTGATCGAATAGAAAAGATTCGCCAGCGCGGCATAACGTTCCGCTTCGCCCATCCGAATGTAGCGATCTTGATCGTTCGAGTAGTTATCGGATCCGGTAAAGATCTGGGTGTCGAAGTAAACGGGCGCAGACTTGAAGCTTAGGGCCTGAATCCGTTTTCTCGCCTTATCCAGTGCCGGGGCGAGCTCCCTCTCTAAAAATAGATGAAACTTCTCTTCGCTATCGATGAGGGCGCCCATGCTTTCGCGCGGAACCGTAAGGTACTGAAGGACCGCGACGGATTCCGCCGGGGTCGAAGAATAGGCCATCACTCCAGCGCCGAGCGAACGAAGGGAAGACACGACACTCATGTGGGTGATCTTGTTCGGTTCGACGAGCTCGTACATCCGGTTCACGATCCCGTTAAACACGATCATCGGAGCGACCTGAGCGGCGGCGAACTTCGCATCGGGATCGAGCTTGGCGTATTTCGCATCGTCATTCACGAAGGTTAAAAATTCGATCAGTTTATCCGGAGTGGTCGCCGCATGCGCCCGCTTCCGGATTTCGTTCTTGAAGGAATCACTCAGCGAAGAGTCTGAAAATTCGGCGCCAGCTACCGTACGATTTCCGCGGACCTCTGCCTCGTGGAGATTTTTCTCAAACTCTTCCACTTTCGGTGGAGTCTGGGCGCCCATCGGTTCCGACATCGGGCTGCCATTCAGATTCACGACGACTTTTGTTTTTGATTTCGCAGCGAGCGCGCTCGAAGCCATCGCGACGCCCATTACCAAAACCAACGCCCGAACCCGAGTATTTATCTTCATGATATCGCTTCCCCTTTAGTCTCCATAAATTTTGGGGGTCTCAGGAATAGTTTTCAACTCAAATCAAAACCGAGCAGAATATGCCTATGAACGCCAAAACCTCGCTGCGATTGATCAGGCGAATACTGCTCAAAACGCAGGCGACGGCACTCAAACGGTCAAATCTCTGGCTCGTCGGGTTAGCGTTCGCCGTCCTCCTCGCGCTCGTGAGCGCCGGACGGCTCAAAACCCTCCTTTCGATCGATGACCTCATCGATTCCGACTTCCAGTCGTACGCGCCCCTCACCCACCTGAACCGCGAATTCTCCGATAAGAACGACCTCCTCCTCGTCGTGACGGGTCCCGGACGTAGCCCGAACCGCGCCGAACTGTGTTCGGTCGAGCGGTGGATTTACCACGAGGTCGATGGAAACCCCGACTTTCGACGCATGTTCAGCGTTTTCGGGATCGCCAAGCCGAAGTTCGAAAAGGGTCGATTCTCGATTCCACACGTCCTTAGTCTCCCCTGCGAAACGAATACCCCGGAAGCGGATGCGCTCGTCAGGGACCAGCTTCGGAAAGTCTCCGAATCGCCGTGGGGAAAGATCATGACGTCGGGGAGCGGAAACGACATCATTCTCAGTTTCTATCTGAATGACACCGCGAAGGACCTGCGCTTCGGTGCCTTCGACGTCAGCCTCGTGCCGGCGATCGAGAAAAGCTTCGAAACCGAAGTCCTCACGAAGCATCCGGAACTCCAGGTGCATTGGGCCGGCGTCGCGCCCCACCAGTATTATTTAAAAGCCGGCCTCGACCAGACGAATCTGCTTAATCTCGGGATTCCGATCCTCGCCTGCTTCCTCTTCTGGCTTTTCTTCGCCAATGCGCGAATCGGCGTCCTCTTCGTATTCATGATCTCGCTCGCCGCGATCCTCGTTTACGGCACGATGGCGGCGTTCGGCGCGCCGATCGACGTCCTCGCAAACACCCTCGTTCTCATGGTGATGCTGAGCTCGCTCGAAGATTTCCTCTTCCTGATCCATCATCACCAAGAAGGAATCCGCCCCTGGCGCCAAGGATTTCGGCGGTTGATCACCCCCGCTTTTTTCACGTCGTTCACGACGGCAGTCGGCTTCATTTCGCTCTACACCTCGAATCTCGCGACGATTCGCCGATTCGGAGTTTTCGCGGCATACGCGGCTCTGCTTGAATGGGCGATGGTCTTTTTGTTTCTCCCCGCGCTGCTCGAGCGCTTTCCGAGGCTCCGCGGTTGGCTGCTCCCGAAATTCGACCGCCGAAAATGGATCCAGAGCCTGAGCGATCAGATCGCCCGATTCCGTTTCCCGCGGTTGGTCAGTATCGCCCTGATTTCCGTCTACGCTTTCTCCGCGTTCGGCTTGAGTAAACTTCGAGTCAGCGACGCTCCCGCAAATATCTTCCAAAAGGGCCACCCCGTCACCGAAGCGCTCGATTACCTGAAGCGGACGCGGGGATGGGAATCCCAGGTCAGCCTCGTCTATCAGGACTCTCATCGATCGGCCGAGAATCGGGCCGTCGAAGCCGAGATCGCGAAGCTCCCGAATGTCGTAACGATCGAGAGTCCGTACGGCATCGAAGACTATCTCGCCGAAGGGCTTCCAGCGATGGAAACGGCCCAGGTACGCGACCTCTGGAAATATTCGGACGCTTCTTCCCGCTACATCGCCAAAGACGGAACCGCGCGGTCCCTCGTCTACTTGAGAAAGATCGATACCGCTTCGATCGACGCCCTTTCCACGGAAGTCACCCGACGGTGCCCCGCCGGCGAATGTCACCTCGCCGGCACACTCGTGGCCTATACCGAGTTCGGCGACCGCGTACTCGATACCTTGCTCGAGAGTCTCGGACTGAGTCTGATTCTGGTTTCGGCGGTCGTCTTCTATCTGCTCCGCGCGAAAGGCCAGACCGTTTACTTCTCTACCCTTTTTTCGATCATGTGGGGTCCGTTCGCCCTCATCTGCATCTTCTGGGCGTTCGACTTCCCGATCACTTACGTCACCTGCACGTTCGCGTCGATCGTGGTAGGAATCGCGGGCGACAACACGATCCAATACCTATTCGCCGCCCGATCCGGCTCGCTCCATCAGGGGATCGACAAACAAGCGCGCGCGTCTGTCGTCGTCACCCTCATGATGATGGGACTCTCGCTCCTCTTTTATGGATCTTACTTCGCGTCCGTACGCTCACTCGCGACGCTCTTCGTCCTCGGATTCGCCCTGACGTTAATCGGCGACCTCTGGGTCTTTAAAGGACTTATTTCCCGGCGGACTTAGCGGCCTTTTCGAGCGCTTTATCTTCGAATTTCCCCTTCATCGCGACGAGGGCTTCGTAACTGATCGTCGCGAGATGACTGACTTCGTCCTTCTTTACTGCGACTTGAGCGCCGCTCGGAGTCGCCGCTAGAATATCGCCGGAATCGCCCCCGTTTTTCGCTGCGTCTTTCGCCGCATCCTTCGCGTCGAGCTCCGCTTTAGTCACGAGCTTCTCCCGTGCGACGAAATAGAGGGGCGAGTTCGCTTCGTCCGAAACGTCGACGTGTTCGGCGTGGGTGAAACGCATCTCATCCCCATTCGGAAGGTCGTTCCGCAATTCGAAAAAGAGTGGCTCCTGATCGAGGTGATCGAGTGAGATGGCGCCGATCGACTTCGAACCGTTTATCCCGTCCCGCGCGTGAAAGAAAACCATGTTCAAACCGGAGTGGTAGGCCGGGTGCTTTTGATAAACGTAGTTCGTTCCGATCGGGTGGCTCGGATCGCCTACGATCACCCGCTTCGCGACACTAACCGTCTCGCCATCGATATCTAAATCGTAGTACCCGATTCGTGCGATCTCTTCTCCGGTTCCTTGAAGTGAGCCTTGCTCGTGGAAAAAAATCCGCTTACCCGTGTTGTCGAACGTCGGATGCTTATCGAGAAACGTCTCGCCCGCCTTCGCTTCCGGCGCCCTCAAGTGAATGGTCGTTTTCGTTTTCAAGTTATAAAGATAGACACCCTGAATGTCCTTCGAACTCTGGGTATAGAAGGCCATAAAGTGACCGTCTGGCGAAATGCGCGGGTGCTCGAGAAACGTCGTCTTCGGCAAACCAAAATCCGCCGGCGACCACTCACCGATTCGTTTTCCCGTATTATCGAAAACACTGATGATAGAGTGGTAAGCTTCGCCTTCGGGACGTTTCAGAAGATACTTGATGATCGCGCCGAACTTATACTTAAGCTCGCAGACGATCATGCCGCCTTCGGCGCCCTTGATGTATTCAGCATTCGGAATGAACGATCCCTTTACGAAAATATTCAGCAACGGCTTCTTCAACTGGACGCCGACGTCGTTCGGGTTCGCCATATCCTTAATGAAAATTTGGGTCGCGGGAAGTTTTTCGCTGAAGGGCGATCCGACCACGATCATTCGTTTTCCATCCGGCGAAACGACCGGGGATTCGAGCGCATGCCCTTTAATCTCGATGACGCTCGTCCCGTTTTTAATTTTTTTGGAGTCGTAGACGGTCTGGGATTTCGACGCGTCCGACTTGGCGAGAAGTTCGGCGCATCCGTTGCTCTCGAAGTTCTCCGCGTATGCAGGGAAGGTCATCATCAGGGCCAGAGAACCGACGAGCATGATCGAAGTGCGCACCATTCTCTAATGGTATAGCCGCGCTTAGATCGATTTCACCTGAAAAACGCCGTCATTTTCGAGGCGCACGAATAGCTCGGCATAGTTTGCCTTATGAAACATCTCACGCAAACGCTGCATGCGCTGACCGAGAGTCTCTCCGAATCCGATTTGTTCGAAAAGAGCTTTGGTTTCACCCGCGGACAGTGGATTCCCCGTCACTGAAAACGCCCCGGGGATCCAATGCGCGGTTTCAAGCGACCGAATGAATTTCCGAGAAAGTTCGAAGATTTGGTCCGACGTCTCTACGCTGGGTGGTTTAGCTTTCGCCAGGATGAGGCCAGCGCCATGGTGCCGGGACTCATCCTTCAGAATCAACTGGAGCGAGGCCTTCAAGCTCGGATCGATACACGTTTCCTTCAGCGCCGAGTAATGCGCGATTCCGAATCCTTCGAGTAGCACCTGCACTACGAAGACGAGCGTATCGCGCGAGCCCCGCTCGATCGCTTCCGAAAGCGCGGGAAGCATCGGATGAAAATGGCTCTTCACCGTCGGCGTGAACCACATTTCGTTCATGAAGAGTCGGAGATGGGTCGCCTCTTCGCTCGCGAAAACGGCGTAGAGCGATTTCTCTTCGCAAGTCTCAGAAGCGAGGATCATCTTCGAAGCGTAGTGATGCCCCGACTTTTCGATGAAGTAGGAAAGCGAAAGGTTCAGCTCCGTCAAGCGAAGGAGTACCGCGTTTTGCTTCTCTGCATCGAGGCGAGTAAAGAGTCCGGATTTCTGCAGGCCAAATCGATCGGCACCCCAGCAAATCTTCGGCGCATTCTCGCGCCGAGTTTCGATTCCCTTCGCAGCGTAAGTCGCGTCGAGAACCTGAAGAAGCGGGTGGCCTTCGGGAAGGTGGGGCGTATCGAGTGTCCGTTCGATCGTCAGGAACTCAGGCGCGATGATCATACGTCTCTCCTTCCCCGACTTTCGTATTCGGAAACAGATGGGCGCCAGCAGCGACGTGCGCCCGAGCGCCGATATCGACGCCCGGCCCGACTTGGGCGGCGTACGAAATCATCACGTCAGCCCCGACTTTTATTCCCTTCACATAAAGGAAGTAACGATCCTTCGTTTTTTTCAGCGCGTGCGCACTCAGGTAGCAGCGATTTCCGAAAAAAGCGCGATCGCCGATCTCGAGATGTCCACGGTCGACGATCTGGCATTCGGCGGTCCAATTTACTTTCTTACCGACACTCGAACCCCAGAGACGAAGCCAAGCGCTATAGAATCCCGGCACTAAGCGGAGCACCCGCTCGAAGGCTGAGAAACTCGTGTAGACCGACTGGAGTTGGTAATAAAGCAGCCAGAGGCTGCCTTCCGGCGCCTTCTTACCAATACGAAATGCGCCTTCCGGACTCGGACCGAACACCGAGCGAAGGAAGAACCACAAAAGCGGCGAAAGAAAATAGACTGAGAACACGAGGCGCGCACCGTTTCCAGCATCGGGATCATGAACGAAACGAATCAGGTCAGTCGCGATGAGCAGCGCCTGGAGCGGAGGGTAGAAGACAAAGATCGCTTCCAGTGCCTTGGTGACTCGCATCGGCTGCTCAAGTCAGGAAAGAATACCGATTAGACTCGCCGTTCTTCAGGCTGACAAACTGCTCGAATACTTCGTCGAGCATGCGCGCAGTGAGAATCAAAGAATTCACCATGCAGTTTTCGATCGCTTCCCAGTCCTGCTCAGTCTTTGCGAAGCGTTCGATCGTCTCCACGACCACGCGAGCGTGGGTTTCGTCGATGGCCGAATGTTCGCGAAAGAAGGTCATTGCCTTATCCGGAACTCCAAGCCCACTCGATACCATTGCGAGAAGCGGCTGGATGAAACCATACGACTGCTCGGCCCAGTAGCTATAACCAAGACGCGCAAGCGGATTTCCGTTCGCCGCCGTGAAGTACAGCGAGGCCGTAAGATTCTGCGTGGCGTTCAGCGCCGGTGGAAGATCCTTTTCCGTCTGGACCGCGAAACCGAGATTGTTCAAATCGTGAAGCGCCATGAGTTCGTGACCGGCTTCTTCTTCGGCGTGGCGAAGGCAGAACTTCATATATCGGATGTCGATCGAATCCGGACGAGTAGCGACGAGCGCCTGGTGGCGGGTGTTGTGTCGCGTGTAGTGGTAAGTCTCGATAAGGTAAATCGCGTAAAGACGTTTGTCGACGAAGCCGGGCTCCATGACTTTCGCGAGATACGGACTCGTCGCGAGACGACCCATTTCCGAATGAAGGCGACTCTTAAGCCGATCGAGACTCATGCGAGGCCTCCTTGGACGAACTCATCCGACCGCGTCTCCGGTAAAGGAACGAAATCAGCCGATCAAAATGGAAATGAACCAGGCGGTCTTTCGAGCCGTGAACGAATCGGTAATCGCTCTTGCGGGATTCGACGGAAACCGAAAGGGGGTCCGCCTCGAGGCCAAGTTTTTCCATGTAGGAAACGCGATTCGGACGGCAAACCGCCACGACGCCATGGAATTTTCCATCCGCGAACGAAGCCCGCGCCGCCCAAACGACGAGCATGCTGGCGTATAATGCTTTTCTTTCCAAGCCGTGGTCCGTACAGAGGCGGCCGAATTCCAGAAAGTCCTTAAACTCTTCGGCGCGTTTGGCAAAAACGGGCGAGAGTTCCGATAACTCAAAAGGCGCCGGAGTAATCCTCACGCAAGCGACGATCATGCCGGCCTTCGCGATCGCGAAATGAGAAGAACGTTCGTCGATCCGCAGGCGCTCTTCGATTTCCCGTTGGTTCGAATGCTCCAAATGGGGAGCACGTTTCTCGTTTTGCTGAGTGCGAAATCGGATGACGTCTCCATACTCCGGAGAGTCGGCCGTAATCGGCCCGATGAACCGTACCTTCGTGAAGGTCTTGATCCAGAGGTCGGCTAAGCGATAGGTAAAGCCCGCGAGCGTCATCACTCTAATTCTAAGGTTTCCGCACTGACTGTAAAGTGTCATTAATTAAGCGAATTTCATGCTTTAGCGTGTTCCGCCCCACTCGTGGATGGGGCGTTTTCGCACCTGAACCGACGGATATTTGGCGAAATAGGCCAATTTTTTCCGGCCC
>JBBQMV010000047.1:0-12159 GCA_038329315.1 Bdellovibrionia bacterium
TCGTCCAGATCCGGCACGCTGATAAAGCGAGCGAAAAACGGAGCGATGATCCAAAGGACGGAAATAGCCACGGCCGTGATGGCGCGATCCGAGCGGACGGCGATGACGGTAACCCAGACTCCCGTCCCGGTCAGGATAGAGGGCATCATCCGGCGAATAAATCCGGAAAGTCGATAATCCGCGCTCGCCTTCGCTTGGTCCGCAGTGGTCCATTCAAGAAGAAGCCGGCGGCTGACAAAAACTCTCCAGAGCGCGCGGACAATCGCATCGGCGTTCAACCATGCGTAGTGGGCCAGTAACGTCAGATTCACACCGAAATGTCCGATCGCGAGCACGAACGTCCGCCTTAATTCATGCGCATGATCTCGAAAGGTTCGACCGCGGCGGGGGAGACATTCCGCGAAAAAAGGAATGAACGGCGGCAAGCACACTCCGGAAAGTGCCAGCACGATCCACGGCCATGCCAAAATTCCGGGAATTAATACCGCGGCGATGAGTAGAAAAAGAGTTCCGATCGGCGTCAGGCTCCGGCGGAGATTATCGATCATCTTCCAACGGGAGATCGTAGACAGATTCTTCCCGCGAGCGCCGAAAATCCACGGCAAGAGCTGCCAGTCGCCACGAATCCAGCGGTGATTGCGGGCGTCCGAAACCGCCACGTGCGATGGGAAATCTTCGAAAAACTCGATATCGCTCGCGAAAGCGCTCCGGGCGAATGACCCTTCGAATAGATCGTGACTGAGAAGGGCGTTTTCCGGAATGCGTTCGGAGAGCGACGCCTCGAAGGCATCGACGTCGTAAATACCTTTCCCGGTGAAGCTCCCTTCGTTAAAAAGGTCCTGATAGACATCCGAAACCGCGGACGCGTAAGGGTCGACACCGCATTCGCCCGAAAAGAGCTCCTGGTAAATCGAACGCTCGTCCTCTCCCGGAAGGGCGGAAGTAATCCGCGGTTGTAAGATTCCGTAACCCTCGGTTACCCGCCTCGTTTTCGGATCGAGCCGGGCATGGTTGAGCGGGTGACTTAAAATTCCTGCGAGCTGAGCGACGACACCTTTCGGAAGCTTCGTGTCCGAGTCGAGCGTAATGACATAACGGATATCTGCCGGCGGACGGCCACCCGTCCCTTCGAATAAGAAGGTGGTATCCGTCGCGCTACGAAGCAAGTGATTGAACTCGGTGAGTTTTCCTCGCTTCCGTTCCCATCCCATCCATTTTTCTTCGGCTGGATTCCATTTTCGGCGGCGGTGAAAAAGGTAGAAGCGCAGGTCGCCGCCGGGACAGGTACCGTGGCGCTCATTCAGTGTTGCGATATGTTTTCGCGTAAATTCGAGCAAACTTGCGTCGCCTTCGCGAATTTCGGTCGTCGAGTCGGACCAATCGGTTAATAGAGCGAATACGGTTTCGCCCTCTGGATTCGCGAGGAAATGAACTTCCAGTTTCTCGATTTGGGCGGCGATCCCCAGTTTGTTCGTGATTAGAGTCGGTATCACCACGGCGGTGCGCGCGTCGGCGGTCGGGCCCTCGAGGAATTCGATTCGCGGAAGTCGGCGAGGACCGAAGGTCGTCGTCACGAACCGATTCACGATTGCTGACGCCAGTTCGAACGCCGGAAAAAAACCGAAAGCAAACAGCGGTAAAGCGAACCACCGTTCGAGCGGAGGCGAAAGCGCGAATGGAGTCAGCGCGATCGCAAGCGCCAAGATCCCGAGGCTCCCCAGAAAGGAACACGTCGGATTTTCCAGATACCACCGAGTCGCTATGTAGCGCCAAGGTTGGCGAACCCCGAGGCTCCGCGCAAACTCTGGGCGACCCGTCCCGATGAGATAATAACCAGGATCGCCTTCCGCGATAGCTTCGATATTTCGCGCGCGATCGAGCGCGGCCCGGGCGACTACAAGCTCGTCTTTTTTCGAACCGCGCGCGATATCCTCGACCGCATGTCGATAAAGATCGCGGGTATTAAAATCCATTCGGAGGAAATTCGGAGCCTCGCAGAGATTTTCGTGAACGAGGCTGACGCGCTCAAAAAAATCTGGCCACGAGTTATTCACCATCGACCGGAAACTCGTGATGATATTCCGGACAGTGGCGTTCGAGGCGGCGACCCCTTGGTGGATGTCGGACGCGATTTGGTCTGCGGTTACTCCCTCGTGAACGAGTTGTTCGTTCAGCCAAGCGAGCGCCGGAGTCGAACTTGGATCGTGATAGCGAAGCCGCTGAACAAGCTGGACGAGAAACGCATTACGATCGAGTAACCGGTCGAATTGAGCGAGGGTCTTCATCGAAGTCGCGAGGACGTTCGCCTCCGGCACAAGCCCTAGGCTCTGGTCCGCGATCCCGTCGGCGGCGGTGCGGGCGTCGTGCGCGGCGACGATCCGCACGGCGATCCGCCGGAGGTTCTCGATCATGACGACTCGTAAAGTGATCGAAAACGCCCACAACTCACCGATGGTCAGCGGTTGGACCGTCTGATACGCGCGCACGAACCGCACTAAGAGCTCGGGATCGAACCGACTGTCCGTGTGCGCGACATAGGCCCAGGCGATTCCATAAACGCGGGGGTACCCTTTTAAAAAACCATCCGCCAATTTTGGAAGTTCGTTATAAAACTTTCTAGGGAGATCACGTTCGATGTCCCGAAGCTGTTCATCAACGACGTAGAATGAATCGAGAAGCCATTCCGCAGCTGGCGTAATCGCTCGGTCGTTGCTCACTGCCTCCGCGATGACATGATACGCCGACCGAAGGATCTTTCCATTCGCCCGAAGGCGCGGAAAAATTTTCGCTCCACGAGTCGGATCGTCGGTTATCCGTTGGGCTCCCGCAAGCGATCGAGCGTGTTCGTCGAACCGTTCGGATGTGAACAGTTCCGAGCGGATCAAATCTTCGAAATCGGCTCCGAAGAGTCTCGGTCGAAAGGTATTTAAAATTTGGTTCATGGAGGGCCGCGGTCGAATTAGAGTCGCACAAAACTCGCCGAAGGTGAATCAGCAAGCTTACCGACGGGATATTCCGCCACGTCGAAATTGGCCCTTGAGTTGCTTTATCTTTTTTCCGGTTCGAAAGAGGTGCCAACTAGGGCCAGTTCGAGGGCGGAATGATCGAGTTCGCCCTCCCAGCGGGACACGACGATCGTGGCAACGCCATTTCCGATGATATTCGTCAAGGCACGGGCTTCGGACATAAACCGATCGATTCCAAGGATAAGGGCAAGACTCGAGACCGGAACGCTCGGGATGACGGTAAGCGTAGCGGCCAGCGTAACGAACCCCGCGCCGGTGACACCGGAAGCCCCTTTCGAGGTCAGCATCGCGACTCCGATGACGGTGAGCTGCTGGCCGAGCGAAAGGTCGATGCCGAGGGCCTGGGCGAGAAAAAGGATCGCGAGCGTCAGATAGATATTCGTCCCGTCGAGATTAAAGGAATAGCCGGAAGGCACGACTAACCCGACCACGGACTTAGAGCATCCGGCCCGCTCGAGTTTCTCCATCAATGGAGCGAGCGCGCTTTCGGAGGATGAGGTTCCGAGGACGAGAAAAAGTTCGGCGCGGATATATGCGATGAATTTAAAAATACTGAATCCAGTAAAGTGCGCGATCGAGCCGAGCACCAGAACGACGAAGAGTATGCAGGTGAGATAAAAGCTTCCCATGAGCCGGAGCATCGGAGTGATCGACGTCATGCCGAATTTTCCGACCGTGAACGCCATACCGCCGAATGCGCCGATCGGGGCCGCAAGCATCACAAGTCCGACGATCGCGAAGAAAACGTGAGAACTGGTTTCGATTCCCGAACGAAGAGTCTTCCCTCGATCGCCGAGCTTATTCAGTCCGTAACCAAAGAGGATCGCGATCAGGAGAACCTGGAGTAGATCACCGGAGCCGGTGAAGGGGTCAAAGAAGGATTTCGGAATAATATGCAAAAGAGTTTCCGTGAACGAAGTCTCCCCCGCCCGTTTTACGTATTCGGCGGTGGCCTCACCAGTCAACGTCACCGAATCGACGTTGAATCCCGCTCCGGGCTTCAAAACATTTCCGACAAGGAGACCGATTCCGAGCGCAATCGTCGAAACGACTTCGAAATAAAGAAGTGCTTTTCCTCCGACACGTCCGACCTTCTTCATATCGCCCGCGCCGGAAACGCCGAGCACGACGGTGCAAAAAATAATCGGAGCGATCAGCATTTTCAGAATACTGATGAATGCGTCACCGAGCGGTTTTAAATTCGTCCCGACTCCGGGCGCGAAGTGGCCGACGGCGACACCCGCTAGGGTACCGAGCAAAACCCAAAAATAAAGACTGCGGCGATACTTTTCCATCGTTAAACCTGCACCGCGGAAACCCAGGCCGTCGTCCGAAGCCGAACAATATCACCTGGACTTAACTTCGAGGCGAGGCGGTGTGGAGATAGTCTTGCTTGATAAAGCACTTCGTCGGCGATGAGCTTGAGCCGGCAGAACGGAAGGATCTTCGCGTCGAAGTCCTTTCGGCTGGATTCACTCCAAAGCTTACGATCGAGTTCGAGCCAAAAATACTTTCCTTTGCGGCCGCTCCCCAATACCCGCGCGCTCTCGACGGCCGCGCGAAACTCTTCGGGCGATGCCTTATCGTAAACGATTCGATCATCCGGATCCGGAATGACTTCGATAATTCGTTTTCCTTTGAAAAGTTTATCGACTCGGCGCCGGGACGTTTCGACTTCGGGTAATTCAGGCATAGGTCGGATCATCACCCAAAAAACCAAGATCCGCGAGCGTCCGTTCGCGTGCAGCTTCCCCGGAAATCTGCGCGGAAGCGGGCAAATCCATCGGCATACGAAATGACGCACTAAAGCGTTCTCGGATCCGTTCCGAAGTCCATCCCGCAGCCAGAAGTTCTCCAATCGTCACGCCAGCCGTACGCTTTTCCAAGCGATGTCCGTCATTCGCAGTAATAAGCGCGGTATGAAAAATCGCGGGGAATTCGCGGATCACACCTTCGCTTCGTGCAACCCAGGCGTGGATTTCACGCTGAAGCGGTATCGAAGTAGCCAGATCCCAGGCCCGAACGAGCAGTCGGTATCCACCGTCGAAATCATCGATGGCACATGCCCAGTGATAGGCGGGGACGAAAGACGCTTCGTTCACTTGGAGTTCTTTAGTCCGGGCGACGATGAAATCTTGAGCACCGGAAGGGAGAGTCGAACGAAATCGCCAAGCGACTCCCCCCGTTCCCGCCGCGGTTGGAGCCCGGTTTCGGCAGTGACCGGTATAAATCGGAATCACGCCGTGGGGCGCGGACGCAAGACCGTTAAGCGCGTCTTGAACGTCTTTCCGCGAACACGTGCAGGGATAGAGTGCCCCTTCCGCGACTGCGCGTTCGAAAAGCCCAAGGTGTCGATTCCGTCGCGAACTCTGAAGATAGATTTTATCCGGTACCAGCCCGAGTACGGCCATGTCGGCGAGCTGGGCCTCGCACGCGCCGACGATTACTCGCGGAGTATCGATGTCTTCGAAGCGCACGATCCAAGGCTCGCCACTCGCCCGGGCGAACTGTTCCGAAATCCACGCGGTCCGCAGATTACCGATATGGAATCGGCCCGTGGGCGAAGGCGCGAAGCGAATGCCGCTGAGCTTAAAGGAAGGTACGGAGATCACCCAAGAAATCTCCCCGACTTCTTAGGACGATGAAATAAAAAAAGGGTTCCGCCCGTAAAAAACGAACGAAACCCTTCGAGTGATCGATGCGAATCGATTACTTTTCTTTTCCGTCGCCCGCGACGTACTCGGCGACTTTTTTCGCGCCGTCAGCCAAGTGTTGGTCGAGGTAGCTTCCGAGGCCGCTGGTGCCGCCGGAGGTGGCGATGATTTGGAACTTCGAAAGCGTCTTAGCCGCTGCGCGGTCCTCGATCTTGAAGTTCGTGTACATGTTCGCCGAGCCGGCGCCCATACCGACGAAATAACGAGCGGCCGCGGAGCCGTGCTCGATCTTGGTTACGTCACCCGAAATCACGATACCGGACTTTGCGGGTTCGGTGACGAATTTTGCGTTGTAGCCCTTAGTGCGAAGCGCTTCGGCGATTTTCTGATTGTACATGTCGTGAATGGCGTCTTTTTCTTCGGTGACGCGTTTCACGTCAGCCGACTTATCGCCCGAAAAAGTCGCGTTAGTCGTGTTAACGGACTCCACGAAAATTGGCGTCGACTTGTCGAACGCAGCGCGGTCGAGGGGTTGGTCGATTTGACCCATTTTTCCGTGAGCGCATCCGCCAAGTGCCAAAATCATCACTAAACCAACAATACTTTTCATCATGAGTACGAGTCCTTATAATTGCGGGGTTGAAGTCATAAAACAGTGTGAAAGAACTTTTCCTTATCTTTTCCAAAAAGGAAACGAGGAAATGGATTGGAAAGACTACCACTCCGTCGGAAAGTAATCTTTCAGGAAGTTTCCCCAGGAATGCTTCCCCGAGAGAAGGCCCGCGAAGAACGGATCGCAAACCCGGGCAGCGCCGTCGACGATATCGAGCGGCGGTTGGAAGTCGAACGCGTCCTGCTTCCGAGCGGAGATTTCGGCCGGATCTTCGTCCGTCACCCATCCCGTATCGACGGCATTCATGAAGATTCCGTCCTTGGCATAATCACGCGCGGAAGTGAGGGTCATCATGTTCAGCGCGGCTTTCGCCATGTTCGTGTGCGGATGCTTATCCGTCTTCGTGTGGCGGGCGAATTTTCCCTCCATCGCGGAGACGTTTACGATGTGCTTCGAATCGGTGCGGCTTCGGAGCATCAGCGGTTTCAGCTTCGAGCAAAGAATGAACGGTGCGATCGAGTTCACGAGCTGCACTTCGAGAAGTTCGGCCGTCGGCACGTCAGCCAAAGTCATCCGCCAGCTATTCATCTTACGGAGGTCGACCTGTTGAAGATCGGCATCGAGTTTCTGGGCCGGAAAAAGTTCCGGCGCGGACGGTTCTTCCGTCCGATAAGGAATCTGCGAAAGCTCGGCGGAATTCGTCACGCCGACCATCGGATTCAGTCTTCCGTTATGCCATTCGGATACCCATTGGCCGTCGTCCGCATTCACGGATTCGGTGCCCGAAAGCATCCGCTTGAGTTCTTCATGCCCCGCGAGAATCGAACGGACTTCCTCCGGAAGTTCTTCGACCGGACGCGCTTCGACTTCCATTAAATGAGCGTAAAAGCCCGGCGGACGGCGGACGGTCTGAGCGGCGTTGTTAATTAAAATATCGAGACGCTCGAGTTTTTGATTCATGAGCGCGCAGAACGCTTCGACACTCGGCGAATGCCGAAGGTCGAGGCCGTGTACTTGGAGGCGCTCGCGCCAAACCGGAAAGTCTTCTTCGCGCGCGAAACGAATCGCGGCGTCTTGAGGAAACCGGGTCGTGACGATCACCCGGGCACCCGCCCGAAGCATCATAAGGGCGGATTGGTATCCGATCTTGAGGCGCGCGCCGGTAATGATCGCGACTTGGCCAATGAGCGAAGCGGTTTGAAACCGTTTTTCGTAGTTCAGTTTCGCGCAGGGCGCGCACATCGAATCGTAGAAGAAATGAACCTGGGAAAAGGAGACCTTACAAACGTAGCACTCGCGTGAACGCTGAAGTTCACCCACGGTTAAAACGGTTCCGGTCGTTTCACCCTCCACTCCGTCCTGCCCGAGAAGTTTCGGCGGCGGGACGAAAACCGATTCGCGGCGCGAGGACCGAATCGAGGTCGCCGCGCGGACGAGTCGGTCCTTCGCCTCGAGATCGCGCTTCTTCGAACTCCGCATCGCCTTGATTCGGCGGCGGACCTGTACGCGGTCCGGGTAAATCACCCGGCCGGCGGCCATAAAAAGGCGGATCCGTTCTTCATCGGCGAGCGGGGTCAGCAGGAGCGCGTCGTTCGCGACGGCTTCGAGAATCTCGATACACCGGCCGATTTCCTCGGCGCGGATGGATTTAGGGTCGTCTGACATGGCGGGACCATAACATAGCCATGGTGCTCGCCCCAGTCTTAGATGCCTTCCAGATTAGCGACAGAGTCCCGCTTTTTGGAAACTCTGAACACGCTCTACTGCGGAGGTTGTGTTGCTTTCGGTCACCGCGCGATCGGTGCCGATATAGACGTCAGGATATCCTTGGGTATTTAGCTTAATTGAGCAGCGTGGAGCGACATCGGCAGCTCCGAGGCAGGATACGGTCGTCGTTTCACCAGCCGCGATTTTTGCAGAAGCTCCTGGAGAAAGGGTCACTTCGGTCGCGAAAACATTCAGAGAAAGAAACAATCCAAGCACGATGATTTTTTTCATAAGCGGGGGCTCCTTAAATTAAGTGAAGTGAGCGGCTCTTTCCCATGAATAATGCGATGAGTCAAGTAATTGATAAAAGTTCGCTCTCTCTAAAATCCGTCTTTATTCTCAGAGCTTATTAAACGCGTCGACCTTGCCATTAAAAGAAGTGACGGCGGCACCCGCGCGAGTTTGGACTTCGTTCAGCGACATGAAAAAATCGTGGTGCGGAAGATGCGGTCCGACGGTGATCGCTTTCTTCCCCTTCGAAATCGCGAGGAAGGATTTCTGGAACGATTCGAGATCGCCTTGGATCCCCCGAATCTTCGCGACGTCATCCTTCATTCCGGTCACGAGGGCGAGGCGCTCTTCGCGTTTGTCGACAGACGGCGGCTTTAACTTCTTTTCGGTATCGCCGATTTTCGTTTCGACTGCAGTACACTGCTGATCGATCGAGCCAATCGCGGTTTTCAGCTGCCCGTCGAAAGTCCCGACATCGACCGTGAAAACCCGAGTTTCGTTCGCGAGCTTCGTGAATCGATTCGAACTTTCGGTATACCTGCCGAACGAAGCGTTCAGGTTTCCCATCAACTCTTCCGAGCGCTTTTCGAACTTACCGATTTCAGGATAGGCCTGATCGTTCGAATCGACGCGGGGACGGCCCGCGATGGCTTTCGAAAGTTTAGCGCCTTCGGCCCGTGTCGTCGCACTATCGCGGACAGAAGCATCTCGAAATTTGGTCATTTCGACGAAGTTCGCGGTCAAAGCGTCGTAGGGAGCCTTGGTCGGATCAGCGCCGGTTTGGTTCGCGCTTTCGAGAAAAGCTTTTTTCGCCGCGTAGTCCGTCTCAAGTCTCGAGAGATTCCCGTCGATCTGACCGTTCAGCTGGCCAATCTGCCCGTCGATGTCCCCGGTCTTATAGTAACGGGTGATCGAACAGCCAGTGACCGAAAGCGCGGCGACCAGAAAGAGAACGTGAAACCGATTCATTAGAAATGAAGTCCGAAAGTCGGCATGATCGTGAACTCCGTGAACATCACGCCCAACGGAAGTTCGGCGAACCAGCGCTGGGTTTCGCCGAAGGTGACGCCTGGACGGAAGAAGAAGACGAAGTGAAAGTTCGTTTCGTTTTTCTTTCCGACGACTCCGCCAACGTTTACGTCTCCGCTACTACGGTCGATTCCGAGACCGGTCGCCACCGCGACGTACGGCTTCAAGAAGTCGATGCTCGTGTCGAAGAGGTATTTTCCGGAAACGAGAATCGGAATGCCCCAAACCTTGGACTTTAACTCGCCGATCCCGAAAATATTTTGGGTCGTCGAAGTGTAATAGAATCCGGTTTGCCAGCCGGCCGCGAAACGGTTTCCTTCGACGATCACCGACCACTCTTGTTGGAAACCCGGTCCGTAAACGAAGTTACCGTCCACCGATCCGAGCGAAGCGGTGAGGCTGACTTCGGAATCTCCGCCGTAACTCGAGTTCTTCGCGTTTTCGGTGACGGCTTTCTTCGTTTCGGTTTCGACGACCTTTCTCTTCTTTTCCGACTTCGTCGGTTTCGTAGCGGTCGAGGTGTCGTCGGCGCGAACGACCGGCGCAGAAAGGGCGAAAACCACGGAGAGGACGAGGACGCTAAAAAGTTTCATGAGTTTTTTCTAAATCAAACTCACCGGGGTGCCAAATCATTTGCGAGCATGACGCACGGCCTTTCGCTTGGGGTCGGTCGTCTTGGCTTGACGATGGCGGACCGGATTCCGCATCGTTTTCTTCAGTTCCGTGGCGCCTCCTTTACTGGAACGAAGCTTCGCTTCACCATTTTTGATCCACGAATGGTAAGCGCTGATTTTTGTGTAAACCACGCGATGGGCACAGTCGTCGGGCGCACGCGCCGGATAACTCCGATTCGTCACTCCCGCCAAGACCATCTTCCCGCCCTGTCGAATGAACGCCGGTCCGCCGGAGTCTCCGTGACACGCGCCGTGGCCATGCGACTGATCGAGAATCATCTCCGATTTTCCCGAGCGGGGATCGGCCACCCCAACCTTCGTTTTTCGAAGAACGCCGGCTCCGGTTTGAGTCCGGGCATTCGAAATCCCGTAGCCGGCTAGCGTAGCGGCCGTCCCTTTCTGAATCGCGGCGTCCGAAGTCAAAGTCGAAACCGGCGCGTACCCCGCGGGTAGTCCGCCCGGAAACTTCACGAGTGCGATATCCCCTTCGTCCATTCCCTTCCCTGCGTGAGTGCGCCACTTAGAGTTCACCACTTCCCCGGTGACCGGTCGTTTTGCGGTATCCGGAGAATGCACGTTTCCACCGAAGAGCATCACCGGAGCGGGACCACCGGGCGTGATACAATGAGCGGCGGTCACCGCGATATCCTTTCCGATCACGCTCGCGGTACAGAGCGCACCACCTCGTCCGTCAGCACTTGGCGAATAGAGCGCCGCCGTCGAACTCCGAATCGGATCCGACGGTCCGACCTCCTCACCCCCGATCACATCGGCGCGGGCAATGGGGCTTAAGCCGAGGGCCGTGAGAAAGCAGATCCCAGATAAAAAACCGGACAGGAAACGAGAACAAAGACGTTGGCGCATAGATTCTCCTTATAGATGAGGTGAGTCAGTGCAAACCCGGGGCGCAGTCAGCTCGCATATCGGTGAAATGACGGTTGAAATGAAGCCGAATGGTCGGAGATCCCGACCCGAAATAGAGGCTGCAATCAGGGGCCGGTTCATTTATATTGGACCTCGAATCCGAGGAGCGCTGCGAGGCCACCTCTCACGAGATAGACCCCAGGCTCGGATTCACGTTACCAACGGCGCTCACCTCTATTACGCGAAACAGGCGTGAAGGTGAGATCCCTCTCCTTCTTCGGCTTGGCCGTATTCTCTGAAAGATGGATAAAATGGTAACCACCAATAAAGACTACGTCGTCACCGACCTAACGCTTGCCGACTGGGGCCGCCGCGAAATTAAAATCGCCGAAACCGAAATGCCGGGACTCATGGCGATTCGCCAAGAATTTTCGAAAGTCCAACCGCTGAAGGGCGCATTCATCACCGGGTCGCTTCACATGACGATCCAAACCGCCGTGCTCATCGAGACGCTCGAAGCGCTCGGCGCCGAAGTCCGTTGGGCTTCCTGCAATATTTTCTCGACCCAAGACCACGCTGCCGCGGCCATCGCCGCAAAGGGAACTCCGGTCTTTGCGAAGAAGGGCGAGTCGCTCAAGGAATACTGGGACTACACCCACCGGATCTTCGAATGGCCGAACGGCAAGTTCACGAACATGATCCTCGATGACGGCGGCGATGCTACGCTCCTTCTCCATATCGGTGCGCGCGCGGAAAAAGATCTCGGCGTCATCGGTAAGCCATCGTCCGAAGAAGAAACGATTCTCTTTGCTTCGATCAAAGAAAAGCTGAAGACCGAGCCGACTTGGTACTCTTCTCGTCTGTCGAAGATTAAAGGCGTGACGGAAGAAACTACGACCGGCGTTCATCGCCTCGCCCAAATGCATGCACGCGGCGAACTCAAGTTCCCGGCGATCAACGTGAACGACTCCGTGACGAAGTCGAAATTCGACAACCTCTACGGATGCCGTGAATCGCTCGTCGACGGCATCAAGCGCGCGACCGACGTAATGATCGCCGGAAAAGTCGCGGTCATCTGCGGATACGGCGACGTCGGCAAAGGATCGGCCCAAGCGATGCGCGCCCTCTCCGCCCAAGTCTGGGTAACAGAAATCGATCCGATCTGCGCGCTCCAAGCCGCGATGGAAGGCTACCGCGTCGTCACTATGGACTACGCGAAAGATAAAGCCGACATCTTCGTGACCACCACGGGTAACTACCATGTGATTACGCATGACCATATGAAGGGCATGAAAGACCAG
>JBBQMV010000048.1:0-12104 GCA_038329315.1 Bdellovibrionia bacterium
GAAAGCGACGCGCGAGACTCTAGGCCGGATCGGCGTCGGCCTCCAGCTGCACGTTTTCGTCTTGGGCTTCCGACCCGCTCTCGATTGAATCGGCGGTCGAACCGAGCGTCGGTTGGGACATCGCCGCGAGATCGAACCCTAGTTCTTCGCCGATCGCGATCGCGACGTGTTCGGCGGCGACCGATGGGCCGAAGGCGTCGGTGACGAACGTCACGCCAGCGAGCGAAGGCGCTTCGGTAACGGGCTCGCCCTTCGCGAAGATAAAGTCTTCTTGGAAGAAGAACTGCTCCTTCACGATGGTCGCGGAAAAATCTTTCATCCCTTCCGGAAGCCATTCGGTTCCGGTGAACATCTTGTCGAGCGCTTGGCGCATCCGACGGTATTTCTTTCCGATCGTGTGATTGTCGGCGCCTTCCTCTTCGGTGGTGAAGATCGTCCAGACACTCTTCTTACCACCGTCGAAAAAGCTGCCCCAAACGCAGCGATTGAAATCTTCGCCGGCGTCCTTATGGGTCGAGCCGAAAAAGGCTTCCTGCATGGAGGCGTCGACCATCGCGGACGAATGCGTGAACACGGCTTGGAGAATGCCCATCGGATCGCGGTTCCGTGAAAGTGTCGAACCTTTCGGCAATCCTTCAATTCCGCCGAGTCCGACCCAGCGATCGGCCCAAATCGCACGCTTAAAGGCGATCGTATCGCCACTCGCGAGCTTCACGCTCGACGCCTCGAAAGCGACAACGGGAACGCCGGACAAAACTTTTACATTCGAGAGGGCAAGAATCCGTTCGCGAACTTTTTCTTCGATCTCCGCGAGCGGTGCCTCGAAACGCGCTTCGAAAATCGGCGTGATGCGAGTCTCCGGTCCCCAGAGCCACTCCGTCAGAACTTCCTTCCGCATTTCGCGGGTCGGCGCCTTATGCCAAGCTGCTCGCGCGAACGAGCGGTGGCGGAATTCGCGGAGGTAGTGTCCGGATTGCGGTTCGTCGGTCGAAAGTCCGAGACGATGAATCAGTTCGCGCCAAGTCGCGGCGGCGATTCCGCTCTCGAGAAACGGGAGCGGCGCCATCGCGCGGGCGCCCGAGTTCGAAATCCAAAGAACGTTCGTCGCGTTTTTAGTCGCGAGCAGACCGACGGCGAGCATCGCGGCCCAGCCATTGCCGATTACGACTTCCGGATTCGGAAAGTCCTTCAAGCTCGCGAGCATCGCCTTCGTGGTCTCCGACAGTTCGGGAGTAACTACTCCTCCTGAAAAATGGCGAGAAGTGCGGCGCGGGCGTTTCGTTTCAGACATCGTTTCCCTTTTTACCGATCTCGCACTTTAGCGAGCGACGATCAGTGCTTGATGGAGCAGGCCCACGACTTCAGGCGCTTTCAGCTTCGGAACCGCCAAGGTTATGACGAGACTCGAGGCTTGACCCATCGTAACGGAGATCCCATTTCGATCAAGTATTTCAAAAACGGCGGCGAGGATCCGGCCGTCCTGCGTCAGGCGGCTTCCAACTACCGAGACTGGAACGAGATTTTGGTGAATCTCGACGGCCCGCAAAAAGCCATCCACCGACAAGGTGTGGCAAGCCTTCTGCCAATCCGAAACCGCGTCTTGGTCGACAAAAAATCTCAGGGTCCCTTCGAAGAAATCCGGCGCGAGTATCGCGAGTCCAGCCGCGGTTGCAGCATCCCAGACGGTCCCCGCCGCGGACGGCCGCATCAGCTCAAGAACAATGAGTACCTTATCCGAGTCGTGCGTAATGCCGACCACTTCGGGGGCTTCCATCCCCCCACTACCGTGCATGCCCTTCGCTAGATCGACCACTTCCGTACCTCCACGATTATCTTCTGCTCCGACAGGAGCGAGACTGTTCCGCACCCAAAGGGGCACCTTAAATTTTTGGGCGAGTTCGATACTTCGCGGATGGAGCACGCTCGCTCCACGCTGGGCGAGTTCGACCATGTGGTCGTGTCCGATGCGCGGAATCCGACGCGCATTCGGGACCAGCCGAGGGTCCGCACTAAACACGCCATCGACGTCAGTATAGATATCGCAGCGAATGGCGCCGAGCACGGCCGCGAGCGCGACGGCGGTAGTATCGCTGCCCCCCCGACCGAGCGTCGTAATCTCTTTTTCGCGGCTCATTCCCTGAAATCCGGCGACGATCGCGACGGCGCCCTCTTTCGTGGCTTTGCGAACGCGGTCCCCGAGAATGGTTTCAATCCGCGCGCGGCGGTGATGGTTCGTCGTGATGATTCCCGATTGGGACCCCGTGAACGAGAGCGCCTTCACGCCGAGATCGGCGAGCGCCATCGAAAGCAGCGCCATCGAAATCCGTTCGCCGGCGGTGAGGAGCATGTCGACTTCGCGGCCGGGCGGCGCGGTCGAAACTTCGTTTGCGAGCGCCAGGAGCTCATCCGTCGTTTTCCCCATCGCGGAAACGACGACGACGAGGTCGTTCCCATCGGCTTTCGCAGCGGCGATCCGCTTGGCTACGGTACGGATCCGCTCGGGATTCCCGACCGAAGTTCCGCCGAATTTGAGGACTAAAAGCGCCATTCCGAGGTTTTACGAACCCCGGACCGAACGGTCAATCGCTTAGTAAGAAGCTTTCCGGCGATTCTTCAGGCGTTCACGCATCGAAACACGTGAAACTTCGTGCCTTTTCCGCACGGCCGCCGTCGAGCGACGATGACGGCGGCGGCTCCGACGTTCCGGCGGATCGCGAATCTCGAGCGACGAAAGGCTCCGTCCGCCATCGGCCGGCATCGGCAGACGAATGAGCGTCCCCTTCGCGAGGCTGGCCTGCGCGGAGATCCCGTTCAGATCGGCGAGCGGATCGACCTTGATACCGAAGTTCGCGGCGATCGACCGAAGCGACTGACCTTTGCGAACTTTATACGCGAGAAACTGCACGCGCTTCGCGAATTTCGGGTCGTTGTAATTCGTGAGGAAACGGTCCTTCGAAGAAACCGGAAGCTTGATCCGGTACGTTCCGACGTTCGCCGGCGTGCACCACCGGAGAAGCTCGGGATTCAGGCTCTTTACCGTGTGATAGGAGAGTCCTGCCGCACGCGAGATCTTCAGAAGGTCGGCCGGGGACTGAACTTCGAAGTCGATGAGCTCTTCACCCATCAGCTTGCCTTCTTTATTCACGTGCGGAGTATTAACCGGCTTCGCCATCGCGACGCTTTCCTTCGGGTCATTCCGAGGATCAGGCTGCGTTTCGACGGTCGCCGGAACGAGTTCGCCGTCCGTCTCTTCTTGGCCGATTTCTTCGCTCGAAGCGTTCTCGTAGAATTCGCCCTTCAGGACGCTCTCGAGCTCTTCTTTTTGGGCAGAAGTGTTCGATTGGTTCGCATCCGATTCAAGCTTCACGACTTCTCCGTCCGGCGCGATCGCTTCACCCTTACTCGGAAGGATGTGGGAAGGCGGAAATCCGAATTGGGTCCGGTTCTTCGCGACAAGCGCCGCCGCGATGATCTTCGGTACGTAATCGCGGGTTTCCGGGCGCAAGAACCGATGCCGGGTCAGTGCCCAGAAATCGGCCGTACCGTAACGGCGAACCGCACGAGCAAGTTTCGCTTCGCCGGCATTATAAGAAGCCGCGGCGAGTTCCCAGGAATTGAACATTCCGTAGAGGTCTTTCAGGTACTGAGCGGCGGAAAGCGTCGACTTCCGCGTATCGCGGCGTTCGTCGACCCACCAGTTTACCGAAAGGCCGTAGCGCTTACCGGTCGCCGGAATAAACTGCCAGGGTCCGACGGCCTTCGCGAAAGACCGCGCGTGGTTATTGAAACCGCTTTCGATCATGGCGAGGTAAACGAGATCTTCCGGCAGATTGTACTGGCGGAGAAGTGGGCGAATGAACGGAATGAAATGCTCCGAACGTTCGAGATACTTCACAAAATGCTTCCGGCCGTTGCCCGTAAAGTAATCGATCCACTTCTCGACCGCTGAGTTTACGGTGATCGGAAAATCGAAATTCGTGTGCTCGAGCTTCACGCCTTTGATGATGATTTCGTTGGGCTGAACGACGGTCTGAACCCGCGGGGCTGCCGAACGGGCGGAAAACTCTTTCAGATCCGAAGCGCGTTCGGCGGAGGAGGACTCACCGGAAAGGCGATCACCAATCGGAACCGACTTCGGTGCTGAAGAACAGCCGCCGAATAGGCCGATGGCCAAAAATGTCGCCGCGACTCGCGTCCCGCGAGAGGAATAAGATCTATGAATTTGCACGCTTACCACCCTGTAAGAGGAAAATTAAACCCCAGACCCTAATTTTAGGGTGCGGAGCGCCGCCTGTAAAGCTGGTATTGAACCGTCAGGTTTTACTCGCCACCCGCGAGGACGGGCTCGATGTCTAAGGTCCGAGGGGCGGAGGCCGGTGCGCGGGTGACGTTGGGGTGTTTTGAGTGCGCGGGTTCCGCTTCAGGCTCATGCGTGACATTCGCAGCACTTGCGAGGGGCGAGCGATCTTGACCCGCGATTGCGAGCACAAAGAGCATCAGGCCGATCAGTGAGAGGAAGAGGAAGCTTTTCGACACCTGGACTAGTACTGCAATCCAGACGCCAATCGTTAAAGAAAATTCATTTTTAAATAACGCATTGATTAGATTGCGCTAAACGTAGGCATATAGGGCACTATTTCCAATAAGTGCCCCAAAATGGCGCATACAGTTTAGACAGTGTAAAACTGTTAAACAGTCTTAACGATCGGCAAGGTGCGCCAAAACACCCCTTCATTCTAGGGCGAATGAAAGGACCGACCTTGAGCAATCCGCAGCGAAGGAAGTCCGCGTTCTGCGGATCCAGAACGCTTAGTGCGCGTTCTGAGGACTAAAGAGCTTCACGATTTCGACGATCATCTTCACGAGATCTTCGTCGGTTTCGTAAACTTCGTCGATGCTCGCGGAACGCATGAGGTAACTCACGATCATTCCAGAGACCGTCTTCAGCGGCTTGATGAAGTAAAAGCCGTTTAATTCGTCATCGCCGAAGCTTTCACGAACCATCTTTTTTGCGGCCTTAAAGCCTTCGGATTCGGAGAAGTTCGCTTCCGCGACCTTCTCCGCATTCGCACCAAGTTTGGCGACAGCCTTCTCGTTCATGTCCTCGTCGGTCATGATGTACGGGCTGACCAATCCGAAAACTTCATCCGCCACCACATTTCTAAGGCGAGGCGGAAACGCGATCGACTTATTATTTTCGAGCTTGGTGACGATGCTCTTGCAGAGAACGAGTACGTTTTCTTTCCGGGTCATTGGCCCGAGTGTAACCTCAGAATTCCGATCCCGGCACCCCTTATTTCGTGAAAAGCGTGAAAATTTTTACGGTTTTGGGGTCCACTTACCCGATAAAAGACTTCGTGATCCACTCGTCGATGCCGGTATCGATCTTTCCACGGAAGGCCGAAGCGATAAACGAGAGCTTACCGGTCAGGAAAACTTCGTCGTCCTTGCACTGAAGATGGGCCGAAACATGGGTGGATTCCAGGGAGATCGTCTTCGCTGCCGGGTCGATCTTGAACGTAAATTTCCCGTACTTACCCGTGTCTTTTTCCTGAAATTTTCCGATCGCATGGCTGACGCGGGAATAGATCTCGTCTGCGGATTTACCCGGAATTGGAATGGTACGCGTGTAGCTCGGCATGGGTCGAGATTATCCGAGAAGCTCGAGCACAGCAAGTTCACGCCCGGCCTCCACGATTTCGCCCGGGGCGACTTTCCATTCGAGAAGCTTCGCGGCGACCGGTACCGCATGGGGAACGAGAATCCCGATCGACTCGAGCATGCAGGCTCGGTCCCGGGGCGCGAGGATCTCACCCGGATGACGAAGGAGGGCATGGATCCGTCCCGGGGCGAGGGCCAGAATCTTCCGAATCTTCGAGGCCTCACCCTTTCGTGGGGTCACCGTCCCCGACTGCGGCCGAACCCGGCGAAGCCCGATCGTCCACGTGTCGTAATGCACGAGCCACCGATCTTCGCTTCCGCCACTGGTATTCGGTTCGAATAGAAAACGAATTCCCCCGACCGTCTCGCCCGAAACACAGGCGGTCTCGAAGTCCCCTCGGCGGACGAGTTTCGGAACCCGGGCCGGATCCGGCGTAATCCACTGGCTACCGACCACCCAGCGATCCACTCCGGTCGGACTCGTCGCCGGGAAAAGGCTCGCCGCGAGCGAAACGATCGCCGTGACGGTATCGAGATCTGGAAAGCCCGCCGGGACGAAGTCTTCATCGGTAAATCCGGCATGAATGAGATTTTCGCGCACAAACGGGTGTTCGAGGTGCTCCAGCAGAAACCGGCGATTCGTCTGAATCGCGCCGGCGATCCAGACGGTGCGAATCGAATCACGAGCCGCCGCGAGCGCGGACTTCCGGTCTTTTCCGAAAACGAAAAGCTCCCCGATCACTCCCGTCGAAGTCCACGGCACGGTCATTCCGGAGGCGTACCGAGTCATCCAGATCGATTCGGAGTCGTTCGTCATTCGCACGAACGGCTCGGTCAGCTCGCGAATCATTCCGGGACAGGGAATTTGGCGAACCGGATCTTCGGCGTAAAAGCGCATCGAAACACCGGCGCCGTAACGGGGCGGCTCGGTCGAGCGGGTCGGAACGGGCAGCTGACCGAGGCCTGCCAGCTGCCACTCGACGGTCCGTATCCCACCGATCTCTTCCCAGAGCGGGAAATTCGCGTTCATCCGAGCGTTCGCATCGATGAGGAAAACCCGCGGTCCGTCGACGAGGAACTCGATCGAACCCATTCCGGAAAACCCGAGGTGCTTCACCCATTTACTGACGGAATCTCGGATCGCCTTCTCGACGTCGGCACCGAGGTCGGCCGCAGGAACGAACTGAATCATCCGGCGCCAACGGGTTTGGAGAGAGGCATCGATGATCGCAAAAATTTCGGTGAACTTGGCGCCGTCGGCGGCGAACGGCACCACGAGGTGGCGCGCGGACGGCGGACAGCGCTCGACGATGACGCTCGCTTCCCCGTAACGGCGGGTGAGCTGCTCGAACCAAACGGGGACGATATCCCGGAGTTGTTCAAGCGAGGTGACGACTTGGATCCCATGCCCCTGGGCGACCTTCAGCGACTTCAAAACGATCGGAAACCGCTCGCCGGTGCGCTCGAGAAGCGCCTCGATTTCCCGCAGGCTCATCAGCGGATCGAGCGCGATGGCCAGGTGGGGAATCCCCGCAGCCTCGGCCTCGATCATGACGTTCAGCTTATTGAGCGAAAGCGCGAGCGCCCGGGCGGAGGGCGAAACCGGGAAGAATCCGAAGCCGGAAACGAGCTGCGGGAATTCGGGGCGATCGGCCCAAAACGAGAGCCCCGGGTGAATGAACGTGGACGTTCCGGCGGTCTGGGCTCCGAGCCAGGCCGTCAGATCCGCATCCGTCGCCGGCGTCTTCACCGTCTCGGCGGTGACCCCAAGCTCGCGGAATTGGGACGCAATCAGCTCCGCGAGTTCAGGCGGGCCGAAGACGAAGGCGCGCGTCTCGGTGGAAGGCAGGGACATGTGGCTAACGTTAGCAAAGGGCTGCGTTTTGTGAGAAGAATTTGCGATAAAATGAAAATTCCTGCGTCCCTCAGTACCGCCTTCGGAGATGACTTCGAAGCGACGCTCATCGATTTCGCCATCGCGAACAAAATGGTTCCCGACGAGATTACTTTTCGTTCTGACCGGTTTTTGACGAGATCGGTACTTCCTCACGTCGAGCGCCTCTCGACTTTGTTTAACCGGATCGAGCCGGAACTCCCGGGCGCGCCTCCGCGGACCGCGGAACAGAAAAAAATTCGGGCTCGAGTCGCCGCCGAGAAGCCCGGCCTCGATCCGTACTGGAAAGAGTCTTCGAACCCAGAGAACTTTCGACTCGCCTACTTCCTCGCCTTCATGCCGGGGAATTTGGCGCGCACCGCGGCCGTCATTTCCGAGCTCGCACGCTTAGGCTTTCGGTTTCCCGAGATGAAATCGTTTCGTGGGATCGAATGGGGAGCCGGCCCCGCTTCCGGCGCCTGCGGTGTCGCGGCCGGAGCCGTCCATTCGGACATCGGAATTCCGCGGGAAGGAAACTGGGCGCTGATCGAACAAGACCGCGCCGTCCTCTCGCTCGGTGAGAAATGGGCGTCGACCTATTTCGATTCCGTCGGGCTCGCCTGGGGCGTTCGCCCGTTCCACCGGAAAGTCGACTGGACGAAGCCGCTGCTTCCAAAGACGGCACCGAAGTTTCACCTATGGCTTTCGTCCTTCTTCCTGAACGAAGCGGAGATCCCGCTCGACGAACTTGCCGCCCGGATCGTGGATAACTGGGAGTTCCATCTTGAAGAAGAAGGCCTCGCGGTCCTCGTCGAACCGGCTTTAAAACTTCAGTCGCGGCGCCTCCTCGAACTGAGGAAGCATCTCCTCGTCGAATTCGCGAATCCACGCCGCAAAGGGAAATACCAGATTCTCCTGCCGTGCCTCGGGCACCAGGCTTGCGGCGCGCTGGCAGCCGAAAACGATTGGTGCCACGAAGAAATCACGTGGTGGCGCCCGAAGTACTTCCGCAAGATCGACGAACTCGCGGGCCTCGATCGGAAGACCTTGCCGTTTAGTTACCTCGTCGTCGCGAAGTCCGGACGAACGCGCGAAGAACTCCTGCCGGCGCTAAAGACGGCGAACGGAGTGCCTTGGAAAACCGATCGGCTCGTTTCGCCCGCCCACTCCGAAGGACGCGACCTCGAGTTTTATGTGTGCGGACCGGATGGAAAACGCCGGGCGCGCTACCGTCCCGAGACCGACGAAGAAGGCGAATCGATCGAACGCGGTTCGATCTTCTTAAACGCAGAGATTCGTGGAGATTCCCGCGCCGGTCGCGTCGATAAGCGCGACGGGATTCTTTAGCCGCCGCACCTATTCGCCACGTCTATTCACCACGAAGAAGCTTTTCGATCTCGTCGGCGGAGACCGTCTCGCGAGCGCCGCCGAGCGATTTCAGTGTCGACTGGAGCCGATTCATCAGGATGTCTTTTTCTTCCTGAGTTCCACCGGATTTTCCCCGGTGTTCGAGCATATACTTCACGGTGGTCAGCGCGTCCCAGAGAGCGCCGACGCATTTTTTGATGAGCGCACCCTTTTCGATCGCTGGACCCTTCACGGCGATTTCTTCGCCGAGCCCCGCGACTTCGGCGATCGCCGGAAGTTCGAGCTGCATCGAGGTTCCGCGAATCGCGAACATCATTTCGGAAAAATGAGTGAACTCGTCTTTATTTCCGTGTGGATCTTCTTCGATTCGCTTGAGCGCGTGTTCGGCATCGAGGGCGAAGCCCGTAAGCTCCGCGACGAAATCTTTTAATTTTTGATCGCGTTCTTGGCCCATCTTTAGAGCACCTTTCGCTTCAAGAGCGCGCCCATGACTTTCAGGCGTGCATGCTCCGGCGTAAACGGTTTCATGATGTAATCATCAAGACCAGATTTCAAAGCTTCCAGAACGCGCTCACGCGTTCCCTCGGCGGTCAGCATCAGGAACGTCGTGTTCTTGATCGAATCTTTCCCGCGAATTTCTTTTAACAATTCGAGGCCCGACATCGGCGCCATGTGCCAATCGCAGATGAGAAGCTGTGCATTTAACTCGTTGATCATACGCAGTGCTTCCAGACCACTCGATGCCGAACGAATTTTTTCAAATCCGCAAGAACGCAGAATCTCTTTCACTTGGATACGCATGGATTGGACGTCATCGACGACGATGACCTGGATGTCAGCAGGTGTCATTCTTAGATAGTGTATCTGGCGATTCGGAGATTGAGAAGGGCGGGACGAATCACGTATAGAAACAGCCAGGTTAGTGATCACCATGGAACGACTGCTTAAAACACTCAACACCGCTCAACGAGAAGCTGTTTATCACCACCGAGGTCCGCTCCTAGTCTTGGCCGGCGCGGGTTCGGGCAAAACGACAACCATGGCGACTCGGATCGCCTACCTGATCGCCAAGCATCATATTCGGGCCGAAAATATTCTCGGCCTATCCTTTACCCGGAAGGCCGCCGGGGAGCTCAAGGAACGCGTCGGGAAAATGGTCACGCAGACCTCCGGTAAGGAGTTCGCGAAGGGCCTCACTCTTTCCACCTTTCACGCGCTTTGCGTTCGGATCCTCCGCGCGCGCGCTTCCGAAATCGGTTACTCCACGGACTTCACGATTCTCGACGAAAAGGATCAGGGAGATATCGTGAAAACGATCCTTCGTCGCCTGAAACTCGACGACCGGAAGTTCGACGGCGATCTGATTAAATTCGAAATCGGCCAGGCGAAGAATCGTTTCCTCGGTCCCGACGCCGCCCAAGACTACTTCCTGACTTCCGGACGCATGCCCGAGGACTACGCGATCATCACGTGTAACGTTTACGAGGCGTACCAGGAGCGTCTGAAGGCGCTAAACGCCTTCGACTTCGACGATCTGCTTTTCCAAGCCGTCGCGCTTCTCGAAAAATCGGATTCGGCACGCGAGTTCTATAACCGTAAGTTTAAATATATCCTCGTCGACGAATACCAAGACACAAACCCGTCGCAATTTAAGCTCCTACGGCTTCTGACGGAATCGGACGACAATCTCTGCGTCGTCGGCGACGACGATCAGTCGATCTACGCCTGGCGTGGCGCGGACTCTCAACACATCCTCGATTTCGCAAAACACTATCCGGGCGCGCGCACGATTACCCTCGATCAGAACTACCGGTCGACCACGACCATCCTCGACGCCGCGAACGAAGTGATCACGAAAAACCGGAAACGCCATCCGAAGCGCCTCTGGTCCGACAACGGCCAGGGCGAACCGATTACGTCCCTCATCGTCGAAGAAGATCGTGCGGAAGCGGAGACGGTCGCCGAGGAAATCCTCCGCCTTCAATCCGACCCGAAGAATCCACGCCGGTGGCAGGATTTCGCGATTCTTTATCGCTCGAACCCGCAGTCACGCTTATTCGAAGAAGCGCTTCGCATGCGGAAAATTCCGTACAAAATCGTCGGCACGCTCTCCTACCTCGATCGGCGTGAAGTAAAAGATACGCTCTCGTACTGGCGCGTGGTTCAGAATCCGAAGGACGACGCTTCGTTTCGCCGAATCTGTAATTGGCCGACACGCGGTTTTGGAAAAGCGGCGCTCGAACTTGTGAATGCTTCGGCGCTCGCGTCGGGGAAAACTTTGTTCGAGACCTGTGAAGAGGCGATGGGCACTGAAGGTCCGCTGGGCCTGAGCCCGAAAGCACTCGCCTCCGTCACGAAATTCGTCGAACTGATTCGCGCCATGCGCGCGGACCTCGAATCGATTCCGCTCGACCGCGTGGCCCTCGCGGACTGGGGTAAGCGTTCGCTCGCTCGGATCGGCGTGAAAGACGCGCTCTTTGAGGAAGAGAAGGACGATCCGAAGATTGCCGAGCGGCGGTGGGAAAATGCGCTCGAACTCGCGAACGCGCTCGGACAAAGCGATATCGAAGGCGCCCATGCCGAAACCCGCGAATACACCGACCTCGCGTCGGGTGCGATCACGGGTCCCGTCGACGCTGACCTTACTACTGGCCTCACCCCGGTCTCGATCCTCTCGAAGTTTCTCCAAGCGATGACCCTCGACCCAAGCGAAGACGATGACGACGACACGCCGAAAGACGAAGTCACTCTCCTCACCCTCCACGGTTCGAAGGGCCTCGAATTTCCCGTCGTTTTCTTAGTCGGCGCCGAAGAAGGTTACCTTCCGCACCAGCGCACGATCGACGGAACCGGCCCCGAAGCTGCGCTCGGCTTCGACGAAGAACGGCGGCTTGCCTACGTCGGAATCACGCGCGCAAAAACTCACCTCATTCTCTCTCGCGCGAAGTACCGCGTTCGTTACGGAAAAAAAGTTCCACGCCTTCCCTCGCGCTTCGTCGAGGACATCCCGAAGGGACTCCTTCTGATCCAGGACGAATCCGAAGCTCCGGAACCGACATCGAAGGAACAAGCCGAAGCCCATGAAACCAAAGTGAAGGATTTCATGGCGACCCTAAGAGCGCAGATCCAGAAGCCTTAAGGACTCAATCCCGCAACTCAGGGCTATGACTTGCCGCACTTCGGGCGCCCGAAGTGCGAGATC
>JBBQMV010000049.1:0-11915 GCA_038329315.1 Bdellovibrionia bacterium
TGCCCGAACTGGCGGATCGGCCGGAACGGGAAATCCATGAGCCGCTGAATCCGATTGTGAATCATGGAAAGCAGCGTGAACTCGCGCTTGCGCTGTTCAAGTCCCCATCTCGAGAGTAATCTCTAAAAATGCGGTCCTTTACCCCTAATCTGCCGGACCGGAAAGAGTGGCTCCGCGAAGTCCCGTTCTGGCTCGCCGCCACTCTGGCTGGCTTCGCTTCGGTCGGATTCGCACTGGTGTGTAAAAACACCGAAGATCTTGCCCTCCATGTTCTCGGTAAACATCCTCTCGAATTTCTTGGTCTAGCTCCGGTCTGCTTCGTCTTGGCATGGTGGGTCGTCTGGCGTTTCGCTCCTGAAGCAAAGGGAAGCGGAATTCCCCAAGTCATGGCGGCGGTCGAACTTCAAGTGTCTGGGACGAAAACCCCACTCATCCATGAATTACTTTCACTACGGACGATGTTCATTAAAATCCTGAGCGCATTTCTTTGTTTGCTCGGCGGCGGCGCCATCGGCCGCGAGGGCCCTACCGTCCAAATTGCGGCGAGTATCTTTCACGCGATCGGGAATCGATTTCCAAAATGGAACAAATCGATTCGTCCCGAAGTTTGGATGGTCACGGGGAGCGCGGCCGGTATCGCCGCGACCTTCAATACCCCGCTCGGCGGGCTTGTTTTTGCGATTGAAGAACTCACCAGCACTCACTTTGGGAGTTTCCGAACCTCACTGATTACGGCTGTCATTATTTCCGGCGTCGCGGCCCAGTGGGTGCTCGGCACCTACCTTTACCTCGGATACCCGACAATTCCAAAACTCGGATCGAGCGCCCTTCTTTGGGCAATCGCGATCGGCATCATCACTGGAACGGGCGGCGCTTTCTTCGGTAAAATCCTTTACCGGATCACGGATTTTCGAAAGACGATCAAATCCGCGCGTAAGCTCGCGCTGCTCGCCTTCGGCGCCGGTCTGCTGGTCGTGTTTCTTGGCTACTTTTTCGACCAACGGGGACTCGGCGGCGGACGCGACATCGTGGTTCACCTCCTTTTCAAAAAAGCTCCGCTTCCGCTCGTCGAAGGCGTTAATCCGGGATGGGCGAATGCGGACTACCGACTCGCGATTTCTCGTTTCATTACCCCGATCATCGCCTATGCGTCCGGAGCGGCCGGAGGAATATTCGCGCCATCACTCGGGGCTGGCGGTGCACTCGGGGCGCTTCTCTCCGATCTTTTCGATCCGAGTCTTGCGAATCTTTTCGTCGTACTCGGGATGATCGGCTTTCTTACCGGGGTAACCCACGCCCCGTTCACCGCTTTCGTACTCGTGCTGGAAATGACCGATCGACATACGGCGATCATGCCGATGATGGTGACCGCGCTGATCGCCTCGATGGTTGCGAAAACCTGGCATACCCATTCGTTCTACGAACGCGTAAAACACGACTATATCGAATCGTGCCAGCCGGCTTCGATAAAGTCCGCTTAAGCCGCTCGGCCGACCTGGCTCGCTACGCTCGCGGCATCACATTCTGCGCAGTCTTTCCCTTGGTGTCTTCGTAGATATCGAATTCGACTTCTTGACCTTCTTCGAGCGTACGGTGTCCGTCGCCTTGAATGGCCGAAAAGTGAACGAAGATCTCTTCGGACTTTTTCGGGTTGGAGGAAGGAGCCGCCTGGTCACGTTCGATGAAGCCGTATCCTTTGGCGTCATTAAACCACTTTACACGTCCGACTGCCATGTCGCGTAGGGCTTTCCGGGAAGTGGCGCCGTCCGAGGTCGTTCGGCCCAGAGTTCCCTCTGCTTCGGAAGGACTCCATGTCCGACCGTCTCCCCTTAATTCTGAGAGAGTTACGGCGGGTTGTCAAACCCCGGTCGGAATCTTGACGTAGATAAATGTCCCTTACCGGCGCAGAGTTGAGGAAGACGAGAGCGAGAAGTCGAAAATCATCTCATTTTCGCCGACATAGCCCATGGTTTTACGGATTTCCCGCTCCTGAGCGCCTCGGCTCTTTTCGAGGGACGAGGACTCGGTCTCCATGACGGCGATCTCGTTATCGATGTCTGTCGACTGGGTTTGGCGGTCCCCGAGCAGGGAGTGCAGCCGCAGAAACTGGACAAGCCCAGGCGAGCCGACCCCCATGTGCTGGGTTACTCCGGAAAGCATGAAAAGCCAGACCGCAAAAACCAGGAGCCAGACGCGATTCGGCGTCCACTCGATACTGCGCAAAATGCGTAATCTGGAAACGACGGCCGACATGGAACCCTTCCTGGGATCCGCTACAAGTCCTCTCGGTGCATCCTGCTCCGAAAAAACAAACTTCAGCGGAAGGCTTTTAGAATAACTGAGATGATCGCTTTTAGGCAATCGGAGTTGGCGAAAAAAGTTAGAGACGGCAGATTCTGCCGAGTCCAAATTTCAGCGCAAGTCCAAGTGTGGAATTAGATTTTGCCCGCGAAACGCGCGGAGGATCCGAGCATTTCTTCGATGCGAAGGAGCTGATTATACTTCGCGATTCGATCGGTGCGCGAAAGCGAACCCGTTTTGATCTGTCCGCAGTCGGTGGCGACCGCAAGATCCGCGATGAACGTGTCTTCGGTTTCTCCCGAACGGTGCGAAGTGACTTGGGCGTACTTCGCATCTTTCGCCATCCGCATCGTACGGAAGGTTTCCGTTACGGTTCCGATTTGGTTCACCTTGATGAGAATCGAGTTCGCGATTTTCTTATCGATTCCTTGTTTCAGGAACGTAATGTTCGTCACGAAGAGGTCGTCGCCGACGAGTTGGATTTTCGACCCGAGCTTCGCGGTGTGCGCCGCCCATCCGGCCCAGTCGTGCTCGGCGAGACCGTCTTCGATCGACACGATCGGGTACTTCGCGACCCAACCCGCATAAATCTCGTTCATTTCGTCGGCCGTGCGGTCTTTTCCTTCGAACGCGTACTTCGTGTTCTCTTTCGTAGAACCCTTCGCGAGGAACTCGCTCGCCGCGCAGTCGAGCGCGAGGAACACTTGCTTCCCGGCGACGTAACCCGCGCCAGAGATCGCTTCCAGAATCAGCTTCAGCACTTCTTCATGCGGGTTCGCGCCCGGAACGGCCGGAGCGAATCCGCCTTCGTCGCCCACTCCGGTGGCGAGGCCGCGGGAGTGGAGAATCTTCTTCAACGTATGAAAAATTTCGGAGCCGCAGCGGAGGGCCTCCGAGTATTTCGCGAAGCCGCGCGGTACGATCATGAACTCCTGGATCGCGAGTCCGTTATCAGCGTGCTTCCCGCCGTTGATGATGTTCATCATCGGAACCGGGAGCGTCTGGCCTTCCGAACCATAGATTCCGGCGAGGAGACGGAAAAGGGGCGTACCCGTGGCGACAGAGGCCGCGCGAACGTAGGCCATGCTCACGCCAAGGATGGCGTTTGCACCGAGTTTCGATTTCATCGGAGTGCCGTCCATCGCGATGAGCGCTTCGTCGAGCTGCTCAAGCGTTTCGAACGACTTCCCTTTCAAGGCCGGTGCGATCACGGTGTTCACGTTCGCGACTGCCTTCAGAACGCCTTTACCTTGGTAACGGGCTTTATCGCCGTCGCGGAGTTCGAGGGCTTCGCCCTCACCCGTCGAAGCGCCGGAAGGCACGAGGGCCGTTCCCTTCGCATTCGTCGCGCCGCCCGCAGTAGAGTGACTGACGACGAGATCGACTTCGACCGTAGGAAAACCACGGGAGTCGAGAATTTCGCGGGCGTGAACGGATTCGATCTTCAGCGATTTAAAGGTTTGCATGGCCCGCACTTAAACATACGAGCCGCGCGTCATTCAATCGGGAAAAGCCGGGCAATCGTAGCGTTTCGAAACGTGAAAATAGCGCGGACATCGCGCTTCACTAACCATCCCGCCACGAAATCGCCAAGGATCCCGAGCGGAAGCTGAAAGAGCACGCGGTCACGCATGAGCGTGCCGCCATCCTTCGCTTGAAACGTATGCGTATGATGCCAAACGGCGTACGGCCCCTTCAGCTGGTTATCCACGAATCGAACGCCGGGAACCCATTCCATAATCTCCGTCGTCCAGCCGACCGGAATTCCATGAATGTTCAACCGGTAACGAATCTTCGTCCCCTCTTCGAGGTCCTTCGTGCTCATGTCCACGACGTGAAAACCGAGGAACGCTGGCGTGAGCTTCTCGAGATTTTCCGCCTGCGCGAAGAACGAAAAAACCTCGCCGACAGGTCGTGGAATCCACTGCTCAGCTTCGAGAACATGACCTTCGATCGTGCGTTTGATTTGCATGGGAGTCTTTACGGAAGTACCGGACGAAAAGTTACCGCTTCAGGCTTTCGACATACTCGCCATAAGACCCTTCGAAATCCCGGGCGCCGCGGAGGCCGACCGTCATAACCCGGTTCGCGATCGTCTCGATGAACTCGCGGTCATGGGAAGCGAAGAGCACGGTGCCCTTGAAGTTCTTGAGTCCTTCGTTCACGGCCGTGATCGACTCGAGATCGAGGTGGTTCGTCGGGCCGTCGAGGATAAGGACGTTCGCTTCGACGAGCATCATCCGCGCGAGCATGCAGCGGACGCGCTCACCTCCGGAGAGGACCTTCGTCTTCTTCATCGCTTCGTCGCCAGAGAAGAGCATCCGACCGAGGTAACCCCGTACGAAGTTTTCGTACTGGTCGGGCGAATACTGGCGAAGCCAGTCGATAAGAGAAAGATCTTTTCCGTCGAAAAACTTCGCGTTGTCCTTCGGAAAATAAGCGCGCGTCGTCGTCACGCCCCAGTGGACCTTTCCGCTGTCGGGCTTGATCTCGCCCATGAGGACTTGGAAAAGCGTCGAGACAGCGAGTTCGTTATCGTCGATGAAAACGACTTTATCTTCTTTTCGCAGCGAGAAGTTCAAACGGTCGAGCACCTTCGTGCCGCCGACGGAAACCGTGAGGTCTTCCACGCGCAGGAGCTGGTCGCCGGCTTCCCGCTGGGTCTTGAAAGAGACGAACGGATATTTCCGGGAGGATGGCTTAATCTCGTCCATCGAAAGCTTTTCGAGCTGCTTCTTACGCGAAGTCGCCTGACGGGACTTCGAAGCGTTCGCGGAGAACCGGGCGATAAAGGCCCGAAGCTCTTCGGCCTTATCCGCGGATTTCTTGTTCTTGTCCTGCATTTGCTTCAGCGCGAGCTGGGAGGACTCGTACCAGAACTGGTAGTTCCCGTTGAAGAGCTGGATCTTTCCGAAGTCGATGTCCGCCATGTGCGTACAGACTTGGTTTAAAAAGTGACGATCGTGGCTGACGACGATGACGGTCTTCGTGTAGTCGGCGAGAAAATCTTCGAGCCAGCGAATCGCGGCGGCGTCCAAATGGTTCGTCGGTTCGTCGAGGAGGAGAATATCGGGATTCCCAAAGAGCGCCTGGGCGAGGAGAACTTTAACTTTGTCGTCATCGGCGATTTCGCCGAGTTTTTTCGAATGGAGTTCCGTTCCGATGCCGAGGCCTGCGAGCAGCGAGGCCGCGTCGCTCTCGGCTTCCCATCCGCCGAGTTCGGCGAACAGCGCCTCGAGATCGCCGGCTTTCTCGCCGTCCTTTTCCGAGAAGTCCGGCTTCGCGTAGAGGACTTCTTTTTCCTTGATCACTTCGACGAGACGCTTCTGGCCGAGGATCACGACTTGGAGCACGGTTTCCTCGTCGAACGAGAAGTGATCCTGGCGAAGGAACGAGATCCGCTCGCCAGGCGTAACCGTGACGGTCCCCGAGTAGGATGTATTTTCGCCGGAAAGGATCTTCAGAAAGGTCGACTTCCCTGCCCCGTTCGCGCCGATTAGCCCGTAGCAGTTCCCCGGCACGAACTTGATGTTCACGTCGGTAAATAGCTTATGGCTGCCGTAGGCGAGGGTAACTTCCGCAGTGCTGATCATGAGCCGCCGTCATACCACGGACTGCCCCCCGATTGGCCGAAAATATAGGGTCCGCTTGGGACCGTTTTAATGAGATCCGACGGCTTTTTTCGTTCCGCCGCCCGGAGGGCTTCCGGCTGGTTTACCGTTCGGGCCTGCATAAGCCGCTCGGATCGTTTCGCCCGCAGTGAGGGCAGACCCCAAGGCCGATTTGACCGCCGGCGAGGTCAGTTTCGCACAGCTCGGAAGGAGTGCCGGCAGGTAGTCGGCCCGGAGCATCTTTCCGTACTCCGTCTTCAACTTCGATTGAAAAGCGGCGTTTTCCCTATCCGAACCTCGAAAGTAATTTCCGTAATCGTTATTCCCGTGATTATCCGTCGGCGAAATCGTCACGCGGGCTTTGAGATCGGAAAGCAAGGCGTCGTAAGCCTTCGGCAGGTCCGCGAGGAGGCTTCCAATCTGACGGTCAAGAATCGAAGCCGCTTCGGACTCACCGAGCTGCTCCAGATCGGCAGCGGGCGGGGCCTTCGGACCCGGGGTATCGGTGTTTTCGTCGAGCGGGTTCGCTGCGGAATTCACACCGTAGGAAGCATTCGCCCCCCCTGAACTGCTTCCGCTGGCGCGGACGAAGATGGGTTTCCCATTTACGGGTGATTTCACGCGAAGGAATTTCGGGCTCTTCCGCGGAGTGAAGTCCGTCCGTACACGATACGCGTGGGTATCGCTTAAGAAGTAGATGCTCTTTCCGTCACCGTTCCTGTCCACGAAGGTGGTCAACCCGCCACTCAGATTACCGAGACCACTACCCTTTGAGAAGTTTACGCTCTGGCGAATCTCATGAGGTCCGCCATCAACGACATGACCCGTTTTCAGCGTTTCGAAATCCTGAAGACAAGCGTGGTAACTCCCGAGGGTATCGTCCGCGAGGGCACCCGCACTCGGAATCAGGAGGAGGGGGACTAAAAAAAGCGTCCGTCTCATTCCCACGCGTCTACCCCTTTTTCTTCGGGCCGTCCCGGAGCGTATTCACGGCGTTAAACGCCGCGGTTTTATAGGCTTCGGCGAGCGTCGGATAGTTGAAAACCGAGTTCACGAAGTAGGTCACGTCCCCACCGAAGGCCATGACGGCCTGGCCGATGTGGATCAGGTCGGCGGCATTATCGCCGATGATATGAATCCCCAGGAGCTTCAGCGTCGTCCGGTCGACGACGAGCTTCAGCATGCCCCACCGATCGCCGACGATCTGACCGCGAGCGAGCTCCTTATAGCGGGCGCGACCGACGACGTAGTCGATCCCCGCGACCCGTACTTCTTCTTCGGTTTTCCCGATCATCGAAATTTCCGGAATCGTATAGATTCCATACGGAAAATTTTTCGGCATTTCATACTCGACGTCCACGGCGTTCGTGCCGGTCTTCATCTTAATTCCGAATGCGTGGCAGGTCGCGATCCGCCCCTGCTCGAACGCAGTGGCCGCGAGCGCGGGAGCGCCGATGACGTCGCCGACCGCGTAAATTTCCGAACGGTCCGTACGAAAGTGCGCGTCGACCTGAATGATTCCGCGTTCGTCCTTCTTTACGCCGACCGCATCGAGCCCGAGGTCGCCCGTATTTCCTTTACGTCCGAGTGCGATGAGCACGGCTTCCGCCGCGACCTTCCGCCCGTTTGAGAGGTAAACCACAGCTTGGCCCTTTTTGCCTTTTTTCGCTGCGCGGATTTCGATCTTCTTCGCTTCCGCGCCAAGGACGAATTCCATTCCCTGAAAGAGGAAACGATCGGTAAGTACCTGTACGATTTCGCGATCGACCGATCCGAGGATTCGGTCACGCTTATCGACGAGAATGACTTTCGTCCCGGCCATCGAGAACATCGCCGCGTATTCGCATCCGATCACGCCCGCACCGAGGACAACCATCGACTTCGGAACGTCCTTCAGTTCGAGGATCGTATCGCTGTCGTGGACAATCCGATCATCGACGAGGAGGTTCTCCGGCGCCACCGGCCGAGCGCCTACCGCGATCATGACTTTTCCGGCGCGAACTACGGTCGTCTTTTTCCCATGTCGGACATCGATGAAGACGTCGGTGGTTCCCGGCTCGTTCGGGCGGAAGGTGGCCTCGCCGGTAATGTAATAAATACCGTTCCGCTTCAGCTGATCACGAATGACTTGGCACTCCTCGGTCACGACGCGAGTCCGTCGCTGGAGGAGGCGCTTCATCTCGGGAATAATGAGCGAGGGCTTCTTCGAATTCGAGTTCCGCTCTTCGGCCTCGCGTCCGAGCATGCCGCGGGATCCGAGGCTGTAACGGTAAACGGATTCACGGAACGACTTCGACGGGAGCGTCCCGTAATGGATACATGCGCCACCGGCTTCGTGGCGTTCGATGATCGCGACTTTCTTTCCGAATTTCGCGCCCTGGAGCGCGGCGCGCTGACCGCCGGGGCCGGAACCAATCACGATGAGGTCGAACTGCGTCTCGGGAGCGGGTTTCGCGGGGCGGGCCATTAGGTATTTTATCTCGGATTAAGCGGCTTTTTTCAAGGGTTTAGCAAGCTTAGCGAAGTGTTCGCGCGCCCAGTCGGGCGGCGTGAACTTATCGCGCGTGTACGGGAGACGATTTACTTCGATCTCCTCCATAAACGACGGAAGAACTCCGGTCGGAACGAGTTCGCCAATGATTTTTCCTTCGGCCGTCATTCCGCGTTGAATGAAAGTGAAGATATCTTGGATGACGTACCTTCCATGTTCGTCGACTTCCGGGATGACCTCGGTAATATTCGTAATCTTGCGGCTACCGTCGTTCAGACGTTTAATTTGGACCACGAGATGGACCGCGGCCGCGAACTGACGACGAATCGCCGAAGGTGGAACTTGGGTATCGCCCATCATCGAAAGTGTTTCGAGACGAACGAGGCCGTCATAGGGCGTGTTCGCGTGGGTCGTGCCCATCGAGCCGCCGTGACCCGTATTCATCGCGGTGATCAGATCGAGGGCCTCGGGCCCCCGAACTTCCCCGACGACGATCCGGTCGGGGCGAAGCCGAAGCGCCGAACGAACGAGGTCGCGGATGGTAACCGCCCCCTTACCCATCGGGTCTGGTGGCTTCGTCTCGAAAAAGACGACGTGATCAGTGGTGATTTTTAATTCACTCGAGTCTTCGATGACGATCAGTCGCTGGTGGCCGGGAATCCGCGAGCCGAGGACGTTCAGCAGAGTCGTTTTACCGGAGCCGGTACCGCCCGAGATAATCATATTTTTCGCGAGGTAGATCGCGACGTCGAGAAAGCGCGCGGCGTCTTTCGTGATCGATTGGCGCTGAATGAGGTCGACGAAAGTCGGCGTGCTTTTAGAAAATTTCCGAATGGAAAGCGTCGTACCCTTGCGAGAACACGGAGGTAAAACCGCGGAGACCCGCGACCCATCCGGGAGTCGCGCATCGAGAGTCGGATTTTCTTCGTCGATTCGTCGGCCGACAAACTGGGCGATGTTTCTCACCGCGGCTTGGAGCGCTTGCTCGTCTTTAAACTTCGCATCCGTACGTTCGATCTTACCGCGTCGCTCGACGAAGATTTCGTAAGGTCCATTGATGAGGACTTCGGAAACCGTGTCGTCATCGAGGTAGACCTTAATATTGGCGAGGAATGTTGCGACTGAATCTTCGAATACGCTGCTCACCGGGTTTAACCCTCGCCCGGCGTCGCGGTCGTGAGTTCCTTCACAACCATGGTGCCTTCGGAGCCGTTTACCGGGCAATAAAACCGGTAAGTGCCCGGCTGATTCGGAACGAACGTGATCTCTTCGATCTTGTTCGAGCGAATCTGCTTACGGACATTGAACGAATCCATCATGATGCAAAGCGAACCCTTCGAGGCGCCGGTTACGAAAAGGCGTACCGGCACGTCGCGGGAAACGAAGATCGTCTTCGGGAAAAATCCGAGATCGCCCGCGATGATCGAAACTTCCTGAATCCCCTTACGGCGCGCGATCGGATCCGCGACTTCGGTCACGAATCGTTCGGTTTCCGCATCTTGACGGGCGACTTGGGATTTTCCGATGCGCTTTAAGACCGGGCGTTGGCCCGTCGAAGTCGTCGCCTCTTTCATAATTCGGCGGTTGTCGTCCGTTGGCGACGCTTTCCATCCGCCTTCGTCGGTCGCGGCTGCAGTCTTCGGCGCGACCTCGAGGCCGGCCGGAGCACGGTTCGCGGAATGTTTCCGGCTAAGCGTGCCGCCGTTGAAATCAATTTCTTCGCCTTCGTCATCGCGAAGCGCTCCGAAGCGATCTTGGCCGGGAGGAGTTCCCCACTCCGAATTCTGCTGAATGCCGTCGACCGCGGTATCGTCCGCATGGCGCGGAGGCGGCGGTGGAATCATTCGCGTACCGGCATGCAAGCCAGTCAGCGGCGCGACGAGCGCCAGCGCGAGGGTTACCGAAAGTAGTCTCTGAGTGCGAGTCCGTCCGAAAAAGGTGTCCATGAGGTTAAACCTCCTCAGATTCCTTTCGGATCACGGGGACTTCGACTTGAAAAAAAGCGAGGGCTCCACCCTCACCGCCAAGCCTCTGGCGGGTAATTTTTTTACGCACCGTCGAGAGGTTAGGCAGTTCCAAACCCCCTCACGCTGAGAGAGTCGGATTCGACCTCAGATTAAAATCCTTCTATTTCGAAGGGTTACATTAAATTTAAGAAATTTAATGCGGAGCGCTAATTCTGGCCCTCGACTTGCTCAATGTCGGACGCCCGGTCGATGCCGGAAGAAGGATTTGAACATGTCGAACGTAATCTCCATTCGTGCCTTTAAAGCCCTCCGCAACGACGACGCCGAAGAATTGGCGTACCACGCGCGTATCCTCTCCATGTCGAAAGTCGAACTTCTCGAAGAGATGGTCCGCTTCCAAGAAGAACGGAAGTCGGTCGGTTCGCTGACTCCGATTCTCATGCAGAAAGGTCGTCACCTCTTCCGCGCACTCGAAGAGTGCGCGGATTCGCAAGAGTTGAAAATCCTCTCCCGCTCTTATCGCCGCCACCTCGAATACGAGATCCAGGCCGCGCGCGAAGGTAAGACGAACTAATCGCTACGAGAGATAAGACGTCGAGCTCGGAACTTCGACATTCGCTTTCGGCATTGAAAGCGAATGTTCGCTCAGTTTCTTATCGATCTGGACGAGCTTATTGTAAACGCCGAGAAGCATGAAACACGGCGCCCAAAGCCCGACGAAACTGCCAAAATCCTTATCCTTCTTCCGCGTCGCGACGATCGTCGCCGAAGCGACCATACTGACGACCGAAAGGCCAAGGAACGAAACCCACGGCATCTTGCCAGCCTGAGTTTCGATATATTCATTCACGCGTCCGCCCGGCTCGCGAACGATCGGCGCCTTTTCCTCAACCGAACTATACTGCATAGCAGGAAGCGGATCTTTAGAAATATCGGATTGGTATTCATGGGATTTCATAGGTTTTTCCTCGGGTTTTCAGGTTCAATCTGAGTAAAGACAAGATTGCATCGCCCATGCCAGGCAAACTACCCCATTCTGATTTCACACAATCACGGCTCCGCGATCGCAAACCATTCTTGGGCTACGCCATTCGAAATCGGATACGGAATGGACTGGAGCCCTGGGAACGACCGCTGGATCAAATTAAAATCCGAAACGGTAGCCCTTCGAATAATGAAAAGCACGCGACGTCCGTTTCTCTTCGCGACCTCGCGAACCGCGTCGACTTTCCACGGCTCGATAAACGGTTCGAGATAAATAACGAGCTGCTCGGGATCGCCGTAAAGCGATTGGTAATAATACATTCCCCAATCGACGACGACCATCACATACTTTCGGGCGATCTCCGGTGCGCTCAAAACTCGGTTTAATTCGACCCGGTCCCAATCCGAATGGGCTTGGGGCGCCGTCGTTAATCGATCCGTCGCCAGGTATGCACCCACGAGCGCGAGCGGAATCGGTACCCAGCGCACCACTTTCGGCCATTGCTCCTCTACGATTCGAAAGGCGTCCGCAAAGGCAACGAGGAGAAAAGGAAAAACAAA
>JBBQMV010000050.1:0-11859 GCA_038329315.1 Bdellovibrionia bacterium
GGCGATAAGGATAAAGAGCTCGCGAAATCCGAAAAGGGATTGAATGAGTACCTTACCGCGCTTAAGGCGCGGGGGGCTCAGTGTAAGGCCGACGCGAAAAAAGCGGATTGTGATCAGGCTCAGAAGGACATCGATAATCTTTGTAAGGAAGAAGACAATCTAACCAAGTTAGTCGAGGCCGCGCATGCTTCTTCGGACGCAGTCATGGTTTCTACGAATACCGCAGCCCAAAACGCAGCCGCCGCTAAAGTCAAAGCCGCGGAAGATAAACTTGGTCAGTGGAAAGACAGTCACGGTAGCGCTGCGAAAGGCACGGAGTTGAACTGCGGTCGCGCGCGTGACAGCTACGCGGGCCGATGCGATATGGCCGTTTCCGAAATCATCGACAAGAGCGACGGCGGCACCGGCGGCAAGAAGCCGAAGAGCAGCAATAATTCGAACGTTGCTAAGTAAGGCGCCATGAAGTTCCCGTTCCATAAAATGGACGCCTGCGGAAACGACTTCGTGGTCATCGATCACCTGGCCGGTATCCCGAGCGGATTCACGCTTCCGACCGCGCTCGTCTCGAAAATCTGCGACCGACACTTCGGCATCGGATGCGATCAGCTTCTTTGGCTGAAGCCTTCGGCGGAGTTTTCTGCTTCTGTCGCCATTCTAAACGCCGATGGGTCCGCCGCCGAAATGTGCGGAAATGGAATGCGGGCGATCGGAATTCACCTCGCCGCTCGCGGCCCTCAGCCAGGCTTGAAAAATTATACCGTCCGCACCGAAGCGGGGAGTGCATCGCGAACCGTCGCGATCGATCTCGCCGGGAAATTTCCGGAAGTCGCGCTCGGGGTGCCACGGGTATTACGCCTCGATGAAGTGATCGCTCCGCATGGCGTTTTCGCCCGCGTGGAGATCGGAAATCCGCATGCGGTTTTCTTTACCTCTGAAACGGCCGTAACGGAGACTCTGCTCGAGAGCATCGGACCGGCGATTGAGACGAATGTGCTTTTCCCAGGCCGCACGAATGTCGAGTTCGTGGCCGTCCTCGACCGCCGCCGAATCCGGGCACGGGTTTGGGAGCGGGGAGCCGGCATTACGCTTGCGTGTGGAAGTGGGGCTTGCGCGATCGTCGCGGCGGCCGAAACGATGGGGCTCGTCGATGTGGGTTCTGAAATCGAAGTGATTCTCCCCGGCGGATCGGTCTACGTGCGGCTCGAAGTAGGATGGCGCGAGGGGCGCGGGCAGGCTTTGCTTTCGGGGCCGGCGGAAGATGTTTTCACCGGCGAGTGGGTTCTCGATACTGACTAGGGTCGAACGAGTCTGATTGAGTGCGGTTGAGTGCGATTGAGTGCGATTGATTGCGATTGATTGCGATTGAGTCTGGTTGAGTGCGGCTGGTTTTCGATTTTTGTACTCGAACCTCATCGGAGAGATCCATTTTCTTTTCCTATTCTCAAACTTTTATTTCTTCATTTCATCCTAGTTCTCGGTGCGATGGGCTCATATTTTTTCACACGATGAGAAAATTCGGTGGAGTGCTTTACGGAGTTTTGATATTGGTATTTTACTGAATACGTGCGCTTTTAAAGCGAAAACGGGCGAAGCAGATCTTTTGATTTGCGGATTAAATCGTTCTCGATTGAAAGCCTTTCGCCATGAATCCCGCACCGTCTTCGTCAGTTCCCGAACCTGAAATTCCGACGTCGATCCCGCTTACGGAGTATGAGGCGAATCTCCACTCTCGCGCTTCGAATGCCGCTCGGGCTTACGAGCGGTCCGAGGCCGAACTCATGGAGGCGCTGATCGCCGTCGACGGTGCGAAAGTGTACCTGAGGCTTGGGTATCCTTCGCTTTTTAAATATGCCACGACGGCTTTGCAATTATCGGAAGCCGTGGCGTATGCGGCGATTTCCGTCGCTCGAAAGGCGAGCGTGATTCCAGAACTTCGAGTCGCGATCGGGTCCGGCGAAATCGGATTCTCGAAGGCGAAAAAGATCCTTTCGGTTTTAGACTCCCGCGCCGCTTCGACGGCCCATGCCGACTGGGTGGAAAAAGCCGCTTCGCTTTCGTCTCGAAAGCTCGAGCGCGCGGTCGCATCTGAAAATCCGAGCGTGTCCGTTTCCGAAAAAGTTGCCTACCGTTCGGCGCGAAGGATCGAGCTTACCCTCGGGATCTGGGAAGAATTGATGCTCGATTTTCGCCACGCCCAGAACCTCGTGGCGAACGGACGTGGGGGCGCGGTTGGGTTGGAGAGGACGCTCGCCGAAGTCCTTCGATTCTATCTCGAGCGAAAGGACCCCGAACGTCGGGCGAAGCGGGCGATTGCGAAAAAGGGGATGTCGGCACGCGTGGACTCTCCTGTTGTGGAGAAAGAAATGGTTAGGTCGTCGAAGGATGCTTTCGAAGGAGCTGCCGTAGTCGGCCAACAGTTCACGGGAACCGTTCCGGTCACTCGAATTGAAGAGCGATCGGATCGAAAAAAGACGGATGCCGGACGGCGGCCATTACCTGCGATTTTGGTACATCAGGTTCGGATCCGGGATCAAAATCGCTGCCAAGCTACCCTGCCTGGAGGCGAGAAGTGCGGAGCGAGACGCTGGCTCGACCTCCATCACCGAATTCCTTTGAGTGCGGGCGGTGGGGATAGCCTTGAAAACTTAACGACACTCTGCCGCGCGCATCACCAGGCGCATCATGTAAATGAGGCTCGGATAAAAAAAGCTCAGAATGGGCAACAACGCGAAAAAGTGGCTCCCCCTTAAATCGGACGGCAGCCATGGGACTCGTTACTCATGAGGCAAGTTCCTCATGATCCAAGTTCCTAATGAGATATGTTCGACAGCGGATTGATGTAAAGGCGGAAGGTCTTATCGCGCTGGCGACGGATGGCGAAAACGCCGTTTTCTTTTTCGGTAGCGAGCCTGTCGTAGAATTCGGGATCGAGCTTCCCGATATCCTCGACGCTTTTCCCGGCGTACTTACCGAAATCCAAGATCACGAGCGATTCCTCGATCACACCCGTAACGGGACTACTGTCTTTCTGACTCATGCCGCTTATTCTAGGGGCCAGTCGCGTCAGAAATCAAGCCGCCGCCCGATAGGACTCCCTCTCCCTCTCTTTCGATGCTGCTATAAGTCAAGTTCTCGACTCTGTTAGGCTTCCGTGATGTTCGCGCGGATCGAAGTCGCCCTCAAACCCGAGTATCCGGACCCTTTAGCTACTCCTCTGCTTCGTCGGATGGAGATGACAGATCCGCATCTGCGTAAACTCGTGCGCTGGGCGCGTTCGATGACCGTGTACTGGCTCGACGTTCCGCTTTCGCGCGAAGAACTCATTTACGCTTCCCAGGAAACGCTTTGGGATCCCGTGCTACATTGGCTCTTCACCGGAAACCTGATTCCCTCCGCCGCGGGAAAACACGGAAACGTCGAAGACCTTCTCGAAACTGCGCCGAATCGGCCAGGAAAATTTTTCGCTCTCGAAAAGCGGTTTCGTCTCGGAGTGACCGACCATGCTTCGCGCACGCTCGTGCAGTCTTTCGAAGCCGTGCTCAAGCGTAGTTTAGGCGTCGACGCGCGCGTCGCGACCGGCTCGATGCTTCTGCTCGAAGGACCGCAACTGACGGAAGCGCATCTCGCGCGCATCGCGCGTGGGTACTTCTCGAACGAGCTTCTCGAGAGCTGGACGCTCCTTACGGAAAAAGAAATTTCGCATACCGAACGCTTCCATCCGGAACGCGTGAAGCGGGAGATGCCGAAGGCCGCTCCGGCCCGCTTTTATGCTCCGATCGAACGCCTCGCGGTGAACTCGCTTACGAATGGAGAAGTCGCCGCATTTTGTAAACGGAAGGGGTTCTCGTTCGCCGATCCGGAAATCGATGCGATCCGTACCGGCTTCGAGCGCGACGTTACCGACGCGGAGCTCGAACTCATTTCGAAAGTTTGGCGTGGCGTTCCTTTTCGTCGGTTGATGCGTGCCGAAATCATCCCGAATGACGACGCTCGCGCCGTGGACGAAGCGCTCGGACTTCCGCTCCCGGAAAAAATCTCGGGACTCATCGACGGAACGTTCAAAGAATCGATTCGCGAAGTCCCGCGGGCCTGGATCGTTTCTGCATTCGAAAACGGGTCGAGTCTTCTCCAATACGACGAAGAGGATCTCCTCGCGCTCGAAACCGAGATCGAATCGCGAACGGTCGCGTCCGACGCGACCTACGGTTCGCTCATGGGTTATTCTGAAGTTTATCTGCGCTCGATTTGTGCGGGTCGAGGTGCGAAACCGGTTCTCGCGACCGACGTGATTTTTTCGGCCGACCTCCATTCGCCGGTTCCTCAAGACCAAGATCACCTTCACCCTAGGCGCGTACTCGACGGCGTGAAGCAGGGAATTTCGAAGGCCGGTGCCCAGCTTGGAGTTCCGACGATCGGGGGGGCTCTTTATCTCGATGTGAAGGAAGGAATGACTCCGGTTGTACACTTCTCCGCGGTTTCGCTGCTCCCGAAGGTAGCGGGCGGAATTCCTTCGGAAACCCGCGAAGCTTCCGCCGGCGACCGTCTCGTGATTCTCGGCGCTCCGACCGGGAAAGAGGGGATGCTCGGAACACCGAACGTCCAGATTTGCGATACGACCTTACTTCATTCGCTCGCGGCGCTCGTCGCCGAAGTGCGCGATCTCGGGTGGAACCGGCTTTTCATACCCTGCGGGGAAGGCGGAATCGCCTCCGTCGCCGCGAAGGTGGCGCGGGAGTTCGGCGGCGTCGAACTCGATCTCGATCGCGTGCCGACTAAAATTTCAGGACTTCGGCCGATGGAAATTCTCGGCGCCGAAACGATCGAACGAATGATTGCCCTCGTGCCTGAAGAGCGGGTCGAAGCGGTGATCGGTCTCGCGAAACGTCGGGGAATGATCGGCGCGGAAATCGGTACCGTTCGGGCCACCGGAAAAATTCAAATGCGTGCCCCGGCTTCTGCCGGGGACGAATGGATCGTCGACGTCGATACGAAGTTCCTGCGTGGAAGTCAGCCGCGGGCGCACGAAGAAATTACGCGTCCGCCAGCGGTGCCGAAGGCTGGCGCCCCACGCGCGATCGAATGGGGTGATCCTGCGAAGGAAGGCGTCGAGACGCTGCTCCGGATTTTGAGCCATCCGAATGTGTGTTCGCGCGAGTGGCTCATTCGTCAGATCGATCACGAAGTCCAAGGCACGAGCGCACTGAAGCCGCTGCATATCGCCTCGGTTTCGCCGGATGTGAGCCATTCGGGTCCGAACGACGGCGGAGCGCTCAAACTCAAGTCCCAGTCGAACCACGGACTCATTATGACCACGGGGCTTGCGCCACGCGCCGCCGCGACAGATCCGTACCTGATGGGTGCACTTTCGGTCGACGAAGCTGTGCGAAACGCGCTTTCTTGCGGGGCGGACTACGGGAAGGAAGACTTCCTCTTCGCACTGACTTACCAATTCTCATGTCCGGCGAAGGATCTCCAAGACCCGGCTCTGCGCGGTGGCCTGGTGCGTGCGTGCTTTGGAGCCACTCGGGCGGCGATCGAACTCCAGACGCCGTTCGTACACGGAAGCCAGCAAACGATCGTGGGACAGAACTCGAAACTTCACTTCGTCGTTCAAGCACTCTCGCGGTCCCTCAAGGTCGCCGGTATTCGGAGCGCGGATTTTAAATCCCCAGGTGACGCTGTTTACCTCCTCGGGCCAGCGCGATTCGCGCTCGCGGGTTCACTCGTCGCCGAGGTATACGGCGCCGTTCCGCCCGATTCGACTTCACCCCTTCCCGAGTGGGACACCGCTCGTCGTCTCTACGCCTGGCTCGGCGGCGCGATCGGGAAAGAGCAGAAGAAGCTGCGCTCGATTCACGACGTTTCCGATGGCGGCCTGATGACCGCGATTGCTGAAAGCTGCATCGCGCGCGGGATGGGCGTCGCCCTTCAGTATCCGGATGGGCTTCCTCGGACCGCCGAGTGGGAGTTTCTCTTCGGAGAAGGATTCCATGGATTCGTCGTTTCGGTGGGGGAAATCGACGCGATTTTAGTTGAGGCCGAATTCGCCCAAAACGAAATCCCGTTCGTTCGCCTCGGTGCCGTCACTGGCAGTGGCGTGGTCCAAGTTCGCCGTGGCGATCATCCGGCGCTCGTTATCGAAACGAAAGTCCTGCGCCAAGCTTGGAAGCGGGAGGGATACTGGGAATGAGCGACATCGTTCGGCCTAGAGTTCTCGTCCTTCGTGGACCCGGAATACTCTGTGAAAATGAAACTGCCCTAGCCTTCGCGACCGCGGGCTTCGAAGTCCATTTGCGGAATCTCGACGATCTCGTCGCAGAAGGGTATCGCGAAGAGCGCCTGATCGAAGAGTACGCGGTACTTGCGATTCCGGGGGGTGCTTCCACTGCGGACGAGCTCGGAAGCGGTAAGCTCCTCGCTTTGAAAATGCAGCACCAGCTCGGTTGGACGCTGGCGCCATACGCGGCTCGGGGCGGGATGGTGATCGGTATCGGGAGTGGTTTTCACACTCTGATCCGCCTCGGCGTTTTCGGTAAGGAAATTTCGGTCACTTCGAATGGCGGCGTTTATGGTTCCGCGGGAGCGAGTGGACGCAGCTTCCAAGCGTGGGTGAAGGTCACTCCGATCGGTTCGACGTGTACTTGGCTCCGCGGTCTCGGGGTTGTTGACCTTCCGCTGCGCCACTCGGACGCGCGGATCGTAATCCATCCCAATCGGAAAACCGAAACGCTCGTGAAACTCCAGCGCCGGGGAATGCACTGCCTGAAATACGAGGGGAACCTCATTGGCAGCGAAGAGAATATCGCGGGGCTTTGCGATCCGAGCGGACGGATTCTCGGAATCATGCCGCATCCGGAGAGCTTCATTCGTTGGACGGCTCACCCGGAGTGGACGATGGCGCCAAGCCGCGCGAACGCTCCCGGCCAGGGCTTAGCGCTTTTCGAAAACGCTTATCAGGAGTTCATGCGTGCGATTCAGCCCCCGGCTTGATGCCCGGCTGGATGCGGTCTCGGTCGGTGGACTCGATCCCGCCGCCTGGATCGTCGTAGAGGCCGGAGTTTCTCGTGAAGAAGTGAAGGAGCGATTCCTTGCGCGTGGTGAGGGGTTCGTTTCGTCGGCGATTCAGGACGTCGCCTCACTTTCGCGATTTATTCTCGGCACGCTCGTCGATAAGGACCGGGTCCTCGGCGCACCTTCACGCCAAGAAATCCTTCGGCGGATCCTGGCCGAGCGCGAACTCTCCGATCGCACTCCCGAACTTCGTCGGCTGAAGCGCCAGCGCGATTTTTATAAGAAGCTCGACCGCGCGATCCAAGCCGCGCGCCTGACCTATGCTTCGGCGACCGAGCGAGAAGCCCAGGAAGAACGGCTCCAAGCCTCCTTCGGTGGCGGGCGCCTCCGCGCCGAGATGCGGACGGTGATCGCTGCCTACGAGGCCTGGCTCGACGAAAACAAGGCATGGGATCTCCCGCGGCTGATTCTTGGGGCGGTCGCGGTACTCGGAACGGATGAGATTTCCTTAGCCCTGCCCGCGAAAATTCTCGTTCTTTCGCCGAAGCCTGGGGAAAGCCGTGGCGAAGCGCTTTGGGAGGCACTCGCACGTCGTACGGAAGTCGAGCGTGTTTACGTCGCCGATCTTCTCGGCACCGAATTCACCGCAATGGAGCGGGCGTATCCCGAAGAGCCGCTCGCGGCGGTATGGGAAGAGTGGCATACCGTCGACGATACATGCGATCGCCTGGCAGAGGGGCTCCTCGAAGAGTTCCGGGCCGGACGGCTCGCCCAAAATGGAGTCTTACTGCCCGACCTACCGGCGGTTCGGCGAAGTCTAAAGCGCGCGCTGGATGAGCGAGGACTCGTACTCAAGGATCCGCGCGACCCGACGCGGTTAAAGTGGGAAGAGTCCGTAAAGGGCGCGCTTTTACCGCTCGACGTGGTAGCACGGCGTTTTCGTCACGAAGAAGTCATTTCGTTTCTCCATTCGAGTTGGGTACGCCTCGACGCGAATCCGGAAGTCGAGTTCGCGGAAAAGCGGAAGCTGCATCAGGAAATTCTCGACCGCGGAATTCGGTTCGGGCTCCCGGCCTATTCCGGGGATCGTCTCGAACGGATTCGCGCGATGCTCGAACTGCTGAATGAAGCATTTTCGCCCAGGATTCGCATCGACGAAGTCGCCGGATTTCACCTCGCGTGGATCAAACGGAATCCCGACTTCGAGGCTTGGGTTCATGAATTTTTCGAAGCGGTGTGGGCCCGGTTTACCCAGGATCTCATCGTCATTGGGGAGTCGCGCCGGAAAGCGCCGATTCTGTTTTGGCTCGAACGTTTACGGCTTCGCCTTCAAGACGCCACGCCCCCCTTCGAAAAAGTTCAGTACGAGAATGGCGTCGAGATCTTTCGCCTCGGCCAGACGCCGCTTTCTTATCCCGAGAAGCTCTGGTGTCTTGCGCTACCGCCGCGGTACACGACGGGTGATAACCCGGGCGACTATTTTTATTCCGATCGCGAACGCGAAGTTTTGTCGGGCCATTTCCTAGTGCGGTCGGGAATGATGGAGGCGGATTTCCGCCGTAAGGTGCTGAAGTTCTGGCTTGGACATTCCCGGGAAGTGATTTTCCTCGATGCGCTTTACGACTGGGATGGACGCGAGCGGGAATCGATCGAACCGCTGCTTCAGGAGCTCGACGTGCGCGGTGCGGATGGCGAGCCGATTACCGCGCTTGAATGCCACTCCCATCCCCGGTGGCGGAAGAGTTACCTTCATCCGCGAGCGTCGCCGCCGCGCGAATTTAAGTTACCCGAACTGGGATCTCCGGGGGCTCGGCCCGAACTCCGCGCATCGGATCTCGAAAATTTCAGCCGCTGCGAACTCCAGGGCGTGCTGCTCGGACGGTTCCGGATTTCTGATGCGAAACCGTCCGACCTCGATATTCGCGCGGATTCTCGCGGGACGCTTCTGCACGAAGCGGTGAAACTGCTCATTCGCGCACGCGACGATTCGGGACGGTTTTCGAAGTCGGCGGAAGACGCGCTGAACGAGGCTTGGGCCCTACGCCGTCCGAAGGGGCTTTTCCAAAGCGATCGTCTCGCTCACTTTACGAAGCGGAAGCTCCTTCCGATCCTCGAGACCTTCATGGAGCAAGAGACGAAATACGTCGAGCGCGCGCAGACGAAGGTGCTCGCGGTCGAGGAGCCTAAGCTGAAGTACGTCGTGGATCTGGGGCCGGTAGCCAACTCGGCGGCGGAGTCGGAGACTCCTTCACGCGACCAAGTCTCGATCAACGGAATCCCCGATCGCATCGACGAACATCCGGACGGAATTTTCGTCATGGACTACAAAACTTCGACGGTCTCGCCGAAGGCGCCCCAGATGGTCGGATTAGGCTACCGTCTCCAAATGCCGATCTACGCGCTCGCGGCCGCCCAATATTACTCTAAAGAACCGCTCGGAATTCAGTTTATCGAGCTCACTCGGAAGGGATCTCGCGGAAGCGGTATTTTCTTCTCGAATTGGAATGGAAAAGAGCCGGGGTCACTCACGAACGCGACGAAGGCGAACCGTTCGCTCGTCCCGGAGTCTCCGGGAGAGGTTTGGGGCAAGCTCGCGGAAGAGATCGATGCGCATACGCGCCGCTACATTTCGGGACTCGTTCACGTGAAGCCGAAGCCGGCAAAAACGGGTGGTCCGTACGCCGAATGTGAGTCCTGCTTTGTGCGCGATGCGTGCGGACAGCGGCGCTTCCTCGATGACCGGGATGACGAGGAAGGAGGCGAAGACGATGAGTGATGTCTCGGTCACCCCGAAAGACACTCTTACTGAAGAGCAACGTCAGGTCGTCGAATCCTGGGGCGAGGGAATCGCTGTTATGGCGGGCGCCGGATCGGGAAAGACGTTTACCCTGGTGAAAAAAGTACGGGAACTTCTGGTGCAGAACCCAGTCGCGCGTTTCGCGGCGGTTTCATTCACGGAAAAGTCGGCGAGCGATCTTCGGGCGAAGCTGACGCGGCTGACGCTTGAACTTCAGGGGCGCCCGCTCCAGGGCCACGTCGTCGCGACGATCCATGGGTTTTGTTCGTCGATCATTCGCGAGTATCCGCGCGAAGCGGGATTCGATGGCGACGAGACGATGCTTTCCGAAAACGAGGCGGCGACCCTCTGGTCCCAAGCGCTGGATGGTCTTTTTTTCGAGGAGCTTCCGCCGGAGATCGACTCCGCATTCTCGCGCCTTTCCGAGCGGGAAACCCGGGGCGAACTTTATAAACTTCTCGGTCGCGTTCGGGATCTCCAGGCGAACGGCGTCCTCGTTCGGATGGAGAACGCGCCGGAGCTTCGCGTTCTGGCAGAGTTCGCGCTCGAGCGGTACGATCGCCTTAAACGCCGTCGGGGTGCTCTCGACTTCAACGACCTCGAGCTCGGGGCGGCCCGCGCTCTCGAAAACGATGCGGTCGCGGAAGATTACCGGAAACGCTTCGATCTTATTATGGTCGACGAATTCCAAGATACGAACCCAGTCCAGGCACGTATTCTTACCCGCCTTTCCCGCCCGGGGCTGTCGAATCTTTGCGTGGTTGGGGATCCGAAGCAGTCGATTTACCGATTCCGCGACGCGGATGTTTCGGTTTTCGAAGATTTCTGCGCCCATATGCCGGTCCAGGTCTCGTTAACGAAGAATTTCCGAAGTGTGCCGGGGATCCTTGATTTCTCGAATGCGGTCTGCGCGCCGGCTTTCACGACGAGCGATATGCCGTACCAAGCGCTGATTCCGGGAATTGCCGCCGATCCGTCGGTTCCGCCGGTCGAGTTCGCGGAAGTGCGTACTCCGGAGCATCTCGCGCGCCTCATTCAGAGTGAGGTCGCTCGCGGTATCCCGCTCTCGGATATGGCGCTCCTTCTTCGTACGATTCGCGGGAAAAACGAAAAATGGCTAAAAGCGCTGACGGCGGCGGGCGTGCCGCTCGCGATCGAAAGCGGGGGGCTTCTTTGGAACGATCCGCGCGCGCGCGAACTCGCGTGTTTTCTTCGTTGGTGGGCGAACCCGGCCAATGAAATCGCCGGGATCGCATTTTTACGAGCGCCATGGATCGGCGTTCCGGAGACCGACTTAGAGGTGTGGCGAAAAACCGATCCTGGAATGCTTCATGCGTTCCTACGCTCGAATCACCCCGCCGCGCGCCTTCTGCGGCCGCTTCGCCTTTACCCGGGCCGAGTTCGGCCGGGTGAACTCTTCTTGAAGCTCCTCGAACTCCCGGGCGTCGAGGCGGAACTCGGCGTCGCCGCGCTCGCACTCTGGCACCGTGCGGAAGAACTGACGGAAGAAGGACTCGATTTCCAGCGGGTGGCTGATTCGATTTTCGAGGCTTGCGACGAGGATCGGCGTGATCGCGCGGTTCCGCCGCCGAAAAATGCCGGTCAGCTCCGCGTGATGACGGTCCACGGTTCGAAGGGTCTCGAGTTCCCCCACGTGATCCTGCTCGATTTTCCGGAGACGAAGAAACGCGCGAGTAATACGCCGCTCTTTTTCTGGGACCGGGAGCGCGGTGCCTACCTCGCCGGAAAAGATGAAAAAGGAGAACGCCTCAAGAAGGATTCGATCGAGCAGGAGTGGAAGAAGCTCGAAGTCGAAAAAGAGCTCGCGGAATCGAAGCGGGTTCTTTACGTCGCGCTCACGCGTGCGAAAACTCGCCTGCTTTTAATCCTGCCGACCACCGACGACGAAAAAAAGCGTCTGACCATCGCGAATCAGCGCGAAAAAATCGGGGATTTTACCACCGTCGATTTTTGGCGCGGTTGGATTGAACCCGCGCTTAAGGATCGGCCGAAGCTTACTCCGCCCGATCGGGCGCTCCCGTTCGATCTCG
>JBBQMV010000051.1:0-11693 GCA_038329315.1 Bdellovibrionia bacterium
TTCGCGGGCGGAGTCCGTGGCGCGGGCGAGGCTTCGGCGACCGGCTCGGTCCCCGGCGCCGGGGCGGCGTAGAATTTCGTCCTACCTTCGTCCGCAGTCGCGGGCGGCGTCGGGAGGTACATCGTCATCATCCCGTGGTCCGGCGTTTTCCCGCACGCGGTAAGGCCGAGCGCGCCGAGAGTGGCGAGCACGAGAGCGATGCGGGGGAGTCGGGAAAGGGTGAGGGACAACACAGATACCGCCTAGGGGGTTTAGGAACCGGTGCGTTTAATATCAATCTAGCCGCACCGCGTCAAGATTGATATTAACCCTATGAAATCATTGAAATGGAGGGCTCGAAACTTGTCTTTTTCAAGCGAATCACGGACGCTCGTCCCATGTCGAATCCGCTGAACCGCTTAGGCCAGGAAACCTCTCCGTACCTTCGTCAGCACGCGCTGAACCCGGTCGAGTGGTATCCCTGGAGCCCCGAGGCGCTCGAGCTCGCGCGGAAAGAGGATCGCCCGATCCTGCTTTCGATTGGATACTCGGCTTGCCACTGGTGCCACGTGATGGCGCACGAGTCGTTCGAGAATCCCGAGATCGCGGCCCTCATGAACGCGAACTTCGTGAACATCAAAGTCGACCGCGAAGAACGGCCCGACCTGGATCAAATTTATCAAAACGTCGCCCAGGCGATCACGAAGAGCGGTGGTTGGCCGCTCACCGTTTTCTTAATGCCCGACGGACGGCCGTTTTTCGGCGGAACCTATTTCCCGCCGGAAGACCGTTACGGACGTCCGGGATTTCCGCGTGTACTCCGCGCGCTTTCGGAAGCGTACCGTGGCGATCGGAAGTCGATCGAAGAAAACGCCGTAAGCCTCACAAGCGTGATTTCCGAACTCGAACGGAACGCGCATGTGAATCTTCCCGCGATCACTGGCATGACTGGCGGCGGACTCGTTCCCGAGGAAGTGCGCATGCTCCTCCGGGGCGTCGAAGATAAAGTGCTCGCTGGCGTGGACGGTGAGAACGGCGGCTTCGGAGCCGCGCCGAAATTTCCGAACACGATGATGCTTTCGTTTCTTTTCCGCATGGGAAGTCCGTCCTCGCGGGAGTCCGTGATCCTATCGCTCACGAAAATGGCGAAGGGTGGAATCTTCGACCAGCTCGGCGGCGGCTTTCATCGGTACTCGGTCGACGAGCGGTGGGCAGTCCCACACTTCGAGAAGATGCTCTACGATAACGGCCTACTCCTGCAGGTCTATTCGGAGGTCCTTCTGAAGAATCGGTTCGAACGGCTCGCCGGTCGTCCGGAAGTTCTCCGCCCCGAAGCGCGCGCCCTTTTCTCGGCGACCGTCCGGAAGACTGCGGAATATCTTCTGCGCGAAATGGAAAGTCCGGACGGGGGTTTCTACGCTGCCCAGGACGCCGATTCGGAAGGCGAGGAGGGAAAATTTTTCGCGTTCGACCTCGAGGATCTTTCGAAGATGGTCGACCCGGTCGAGGCGCGCGTCCTGGCGATGCGCTACGGAATCGACGGGACGGGAAACTTCGAACACGCGAAGACCGTGCTTTATCAAGCGCGGACCGAGGAAGAAATCGCCGCGGCCCTCGAGGTTCCGCTTCTCGATGTTCGCGCGCTCCTGAGAGTTTCGGAGCGTAAGCTGCTCGCGGCGCGCGAAATGCGCGTGAAGCCGGGACTGGACGATAAGATTCTCATCGGTTGGAACGGTCTCGCGATCTCCGGTCTCGCCTGGGCGGCCCATGCACTCGCGCTCGAAGCGGGAGACACTTCGGCGGCGGACCTCAAAGTTCTCTCCGATCGCGTGATGGCCGCGGCGATTCGCGCTTTCGAGCGGGTCGCAAATCTCCCGATCCCGCCGAGTTCTCCGTATGCCTCGACCCTTCCCGCGACGGTGAGTAAGGGCGTCGCCAAAGGAAACGGCTACCTCGATGATTACGCGTTCATGGCGCGCGCGGCGCTGGATCTCCACCGATTCGGAGTTCCGCTTCTCGCCGGTCGGAAGCCCGAGGAATGGGCGGCGCTCTGGATGGGACGCGTCCTCGATTCGTTCCGAGATTTCACCGGAGATCCGGGGTTCTTCTTTACGGGTGACGATCACGAGAAACTTCTTCAGCGACCGAAGAGCCTCTTCGATCAGGCGATTCCATCAGGAACCGCGGTGGCGTGCGCGAATTTCGCGGCGCTCGCGGAACTTCTCGAGCCCGGTGAAAAGCATACCGTCGAATCGATCGCGACTTTCGGCAGGGAAGCGGCGGACACGCTTACGAAGTTACTCCCGCATGTCGCCCAGAATGCATTCGGGCACGGCGAGCTCGCGTCGGCGCTTCGTCTTTACGCCGACGGCCTTCAGGTTTTTTCGGGCGTCCGCGCCTTCGCGGCGATCGCGAGCGATCGGGATTTCGCGCCGACCATCGCCGGCCAATCGATGTTTAACCACGAGCTCGGTGAGTTTCTCGTCTGCACGCGCGGGAGTTGCCAAGGATTCGATCGCCTCGAGGACTGGATTGCCGGAAAACCAGCCGAGTCGAAGGTAAGATAAAAAATCGATCTGCTCTCTTATGGGTCGGGAGTTGCGTTTCGAATGGGGACGGATTTTACACCACGGCGTGGTTTCGAGCCGTGATCAAGATCGTTCGGGCCCATCATCCCCGGAAGGGAAGCGAACTCTCGGACGCGATGTCCGCGAAAGTTCTCGCCGAAATCGTCGCGCGTTACCCGGCTTATGATTACGCGAAGTTCGTCGAGAACGGCATCGAAGAGGTCTGGGCTAAGCTCGGTCGCTAGCGACTGCGGAACTAGGGGTAGGAGCGACCGGTGGAATTAAGAGCCCGCTTTTGAACCCAGTTCTTATATCGAGGAGTGAAGTACAAAAGCGCAATTAGGATCAGAAAAGCTAGAACGAATTTAAGAATTTCACCCTTCGTCCGTAGCGAAGAACTTTTTATAGGAGGGATCTTCTCTGCTGATCCGACCGTGAGTCTGACAAAACGGAAGTAGCGGAAAAAACAATAAGTACCGGCTAGTCCAAAAGGTAAGGCGATAATTTTATCGTTGTATTTCAATAAATTTTGAAAAACTTCTTCATAAGAATTAGGGAAACAGTATTTCGTAGAGATCAGGACAATCATCGGTACGATAATCGAGAGCATGTAGGCAAAGAGAAGGTAAAGCGAAAACTTCCGATACTCCTTCGCAAGCAATGCCTGCACTTTTTCCCGCTCGGCGACGGAGGCCAGGCGAAAGCCACTGCGCGTTTTTCCGTTCGGGTAGAATGCAATAACATCATCTCGCGAAGAGGTAAAAGCAAGGGATGCAAGTCGATCGAACAAGTTCATGATTAATAGTTTATCCGCGTGCCGGCTGAAAGCAAAAATTTTACCTCATGTTTTCCGGGCTTGGCTCGATTCTAAAACCTCGACTTTAACAACCACAGATCCAAAAGAAGGTTGCCCTCATTTGCAATCGGCCGATGAGTCGTGTTGCGCGAGCTTCAGCCTAAATCACGCAGGTTTTCCGCCGAAGAACTTTCGGGGCGCGGCACCCGGAGTGAGTCGATGCTCGACGTAACGAGCGAGGCGAACGAACGGAAGTCCAAGGAGAAGATAAAACGCGGCGACGAGGATGCCCGTACCGAGGAAGTCGTAATAAGTCGACGCGAGTTGGCCGTAGAGCTTCGTCAGCTCGACCATCGTGATGACCGAGACGAGCGACGAGTCCTTTAAGAGCGAGATAAAGTCGTTCGTGATCGGCGGGATTACGATTCGGAGCGCTTGGGGAATGACGATATAACGAATGGTCTGGAAGTGAGAGAGGCCGAGTGCGAGTCCCGCTTCCTCCTGTGCTTTCGGTACGCCAGCGATCCCACCCCGGTAATTTTCCGCTTCGTAAGCTGCGTAATTTAGCCCCAGCCCGAGCACCGCCGCGACGAACGGCGAGAGCTTCAATCCCGCATAGGGGAGTGCGTAGAAAATAAAGAAAAGCTGAATCAGGAGCGGCGTTCCCCGGATGATCTCGATATAGAGGAGCGCGAGGAACGAAACCGGTTTAGGTCCGTAGATTCGCATGAGCGCGAGCAAAAGTCCGAGCGCGACCGCGATCACCATCGAGACGAGCGAGATTTCGAGCGTCGTGAGCGCGCCCTTTGCGAGAATCGGAATAAAGGTTCCGTAGAGTTTTATCCGTTCTTCGACCGTCCGGCTTCGATTCGTCGAGTTCAGGAAGTACTCGTACATGACCGGAGGCTCGAGCGAAGCCTCGCGGTGGTCGTCGAAACGATCCGCCATGAAACTATTCCAAAGCCCGTAACGATCGTAAATTCGTCGGAGCTCGCCGTCCTTCGCCATCTCGGCGAGCGCGGTATTAATCTGGCCGAGGAGGGCGGTGTCCGATTTCTTCAGGCCGACCCCGTAGAGGATCGAACCGACGGGTTTTCCGATAAGCTTGAGCTTCGGGTTCGGTTTCGCATTGTAGATCGCTAGTGGCGCGTCGAGGAGTACGGCGTCCGTGCGTCCATTCATCAAATCTTCATAGGAGGTCGGTTCGGATTCGTAGGTGACGATCTCGATACCACCGAATTTTTCGAGGATCGTCTGCGCAAGGGAGACCTTTAAGGTGCCGACCTTTTTTCCGCGGCAGTCTTCGAGCGAACTAATCCGCGACTCATCCTTTCGAACGGTGATCTGTTCGAAAGTGATGAAGTACGGATCCGAGAAGTTGATTTCTTTTTTCCGCTCGTCGGTGATTTCGAGGCCGTTCACGATGACGTCGTAGTTCCCGCGCGCCAGACCGGGAATGAGGCCATCCCAAGCGTTGTGCACGAGGGTCGCCGGACGACCGATATGCTTCGCGACCCCTTCGATGACTTCTCGCTCGAAACCGATGATGTTTCCGGGATTCTTCGGGTCTTGGAAAACGAGTGGAGCGCCGGATTCAGTATCCGCGGCCCAGCGAATCGGTTCGGCACCCGGAGCGGAGCCGGTAAAACCGGCGAGCGCCAATAGAGCGAGCAAAAGATATTTTTTGATCCCGTTCACAGAAACTTCCTCAGAAACTGGCGAGTGCGATCATCGTTCGGGCTCGTGAAGAGAGCGTCCGGCGCGCCGATCTCGACGATCGCGCCTTCTTCCATGTAAACGATGAGGTCCGCGGCATCGCGTGCGAAGCGCATTTCGTGGGTCACCACGAGCTGGGTCATGCCTTCTTGGTCGAGCGCCTTCATTACCGCGAGCACTTCGTCGACGAGTTCGGGATCGAGCGCCGACGTCGGTTCGTCGTAAAGCATGACCGCCGGAGAAAGGGCGAGCGCGCGAGCGATCGCACCCCGTTGGCTTTGGCCGCCGGAGAGCTGCATCGGCATTTTGTCTTTGTGGGCGAGGAGGCCGACTTTCGAGAGGAGCGCCTCCGACTTCGTTACCGCTTCGTCGCGCGGAATTTTTCGTCCGACCGTCTGGGCGAGCACGACATTTTCAAGCAACGACATATGCGGAAAGAGGCGGAAGTCTTGAAACACCATTCCGCAGTGTTGGCGAAGCGCCTGGGCTTTCCTTTCGAAGCCGGCATCGAGTTTGTCCGACTTTGATTTCCGAACGAGGGAGTGGCCGGCGATCTCGATCGAGCCTTCGTCGAGAATTTCGAGGCCGTTTAAGGTGCGAAGGAGGGTCGACTTACCGCAGCCAGAGCGGCCGATGAAACAGATGAGGCTTCCGGCTTCGACGTCGAGGTCGATGCCTTTCAGGACCTCTTGGTTCCCGAACGATTTTTTAAGGCCACGGATCGTGACGATACTCATCGACCCTAGGGTACCTTAGGTGCGTGCTCCGCCCGTAATCAAAACCTTAAGATCCATTTCGAAGAGGATTTCGGCTTTGTTTGGGTGAATTTGCTTCATGACGATGCCTTCGCCGAACGTCGGGTGAGCAATGCGATCGCCGACCTTCGTTTCGGCCTTCGAGCTGTAGGGATTCAGCGGGCGATCCTTACGGGCCAACATCTCTTTCCGCCATTCGGCCCCGACCGAGCGATCTTCTTTTTCGCCCGAGGCAGTTCTGGCTCTACGCGTCGTAGCCTTCGGTGGAGGAGCCTGTTTCGGGTCGGTAACCCCTTTCGGGGCCTTGAAAGCGCGCTCACCGCGGCAGGTGCGGCACTGCACGCGGAGGACTTGGTCTCCTTTCATCGCGACGACGGTCGCGGAGAGATCCATTTTACATTGGCTACAGTAAGCGAGGGTTTGTTCGGCGACACGGACCATTCTAGAACGGCTCCTTTAAGAGTATAGTGAAGTTACAGTTTACGAGCGACGCGAATGGTAAATCAAGATCCACCCCATCCAATTTCGAAGATGAGAGTCGAAATGCTCGAGGCCGCCCGCACGGCCCCGACGGATCCGGGCGTGTACCTGATGCGGGATGCCGCCGGGACGATTCTCTATATCGGCAAGGCAAAGAACCTGAAGAACCGCCTCCAGACCTACTTCCAGGGGGCTATCCACGGGAATCCGCACGAGATTCCACGGATCGAAATCCTCGTTTCGCGGGTCGTGAAGTTCGACGTAATTCTGACGGAGACCGAGAGCGAGGCCCTCATCCTCGAGTGCACGCTCATCAAAAAGCACAAACCGAAGTTCAACATCCGGCTGAAGGACGACAAGGCGTACCCGTACCTCCGCATCCAAGTCGGGGACGACTTTCCACGAATCGAATGGACGAGGCGGGTTCGGCGCGACGGCGCTCGCTACTTCGGCCCGTTTCCTTCGGGGTATGCGGCGAAGTCGATCATGCGGCTCCTCATCGAAATGTTTCAGCTCCGCGACTGCTCGGACAATGCGTTTCGCCATCGCTCGCGTCCCTGCATTCTCTACCAAATGCAGAAGTGTACCGCTCCGTGCGTCGGCCTCATCACGAAAGCGGCGTACCGCGAATCGATCGAATCGGCAGTGAAGATCCTCGAAGGAAAGAGTGACCAACTTCGCCTCGAACTCGAACGCGGAATGAACGATGCCGCCGAACACGAGGAATTCGAGGACGCGGCCTTTTACCGGGACTCGCTCGAAAATCTCACCGTCGTCACGGCTATCCAGTCGGTCGATGAAGCGGGCGCCGAACGAAACCGCGATGTGGTCGCGATCGAGCGCGATTCGGGTTCCGGTCACGCAGTCGTGCTCCAGATCCGCGGTGGGAAGATGGTCGCCGTTCGGCACCTGAATCTCCAGAACTCCGACGACGCGATGACCGACGCCGAGGTCCTTTTCGATTTCCTCGCGCAGTATTACCTCCAGCTCGGGGCCGAAATTAAAGCCGCCGAAGCCGCGGCGGAGGATCCCGAAGGGGCGCTCCCCGCCGCGATGGTTTTCCATGCCCGCGAAGCTCTCATCGCTTACGCGCCCGATGATCCGGATCTCCTCGAGAGCACGCTCGGCGTGAAGATTCGCGTGCCGGAAACGGATCTGGAGCGGCAGCTCGTTTCGGTCGCCAAAACGAACGCACGCCACGCGATCGAGCAGCAGAAAAAGGGCGACAAGGGCCACGGCCTCGCCGCGCTCGAAGAAATCCAGGAACGCCTGCACCTCTCGAAACTGCCGACCCGGATCGAGTGTTACGATAACTCGAACATCCAGGGCGAGGATGCCGTCGCCTCCCGCGTCGTCTTCATCGACGGTGCTCCTGATAAGAATCTCTATCGTCGTTATAAAATCCGCACCGTCGAAGGCGCGAACGATTTCGCGACGATGAAAGAAGTGCTCGCTCGCCGCTTCTCGGGAACCGCGCGCGGCGAGCACGGCGAGGTCGAAGACTTACCGGACCTCGTCGTGGTCGACGGTGGGAAAGGCCAGCTATCCCAGGCCGTAGCGATTCTCGACGAACTTTCCGTCCAGGGCGTAGCCGTCGTCGGACTCGCGAAGGCGCGGACCGAAAGTGATTTTAAGGCGAAGGAAGTCGAATCCTCGCTCGAACGGATCTTTATCCCGGGTCGGAAAAATCCCGTACCGCTCCTTCCGCACACGCGCGCGTACAAACTCCTCACGCACGTGCGAGACGAAGCCCACCGGTTCGCGATCAGCTATCACCGTCTTCTCCGGGATAAGCGGTCGCTGAAAACGAAGAAATAATTATTTAAAAGCAGCGAGGATCTTCACCGCGCGTTCGCGGTTCGCGGCCGCCGTGAAGACGGTGGCCGCGAGACTCTCCGCGTTCGCTGCGTCCGAAACACGAGGAGCAAGGAGCGCGACGGCGTCGATTCGACTCGCGTCGTTTCCGAGTTGGAGCATGAATCCATTCACGTCGGCGACAGTAAGCGGCTTATCGGCCGCGGAGAGACGCGCGACGTAAGTTTTCAGAAGGGTGGCGATCTTTGGATCCGTGCCCGCGGCGACGTAGACCGCCTTCAGGTCGGCGAGATCGATCTCGCCCGAGAAAAGTGGGGTCGTTCCGAGGAAGGCACGTGGGATTTCGTGGTCGGGTAGCTCGACGGTGAGCGCCTGGACGCACGATCCACTTAATTTCGCGATGTACGCGTTCGGTTTTCCGGCGTTCGCTAGCGAAAAATGGCAACCGAGCGCGCTATCGGTCGTAACGACTCCGCCGGTCGCCGCCGGAAGCCCGTCGAGCTCTTGGAGGTGGACCGTCGTATATTCGTCTTTTTCAGAGCGAATCACCACGCCGAGCGTGATCGAGTTCGTAGAGGAATGGAAGGTCGTCGTCTTCATCGGCGTGATCGATGATACCGACAGGATCATCAGATCCTTTCCGTTCGGCGTGACGGTCTCGGAAGTCGCAGCGGCGACGCCCGCGTTCAGGTCGTTCAGCTCCGCGAGACTAATTCCGTCGGTATCCACGTTCTCGAAAAGCTTTCCGCAGCCGGAGAGCGTTCCGGCCGAAAGCGCAAGAAACGTGAGTGCTCCGATGCGACGGTGACTCCTCATTTGCAGTCCACCCCCGGAATCTCGATCTTCGAGCTCTTCTCGACCCAGCACAGGTTCGTATTGGTTAGCATCGTTCCGATCGTCGATCCGTAAACATCGATTTCTCTGGTCTTGGGCTGGCCGTTTCTATCCAGTTTCGGATTCCCTTTGCGGTCGGTCACGATGACGGTTTTTTTGCCGGCGGTCATTCCGTGGTTCAGGGCGATGACTTTCTCGACGCCGTCGATGTTGGCGAAGATCGGTCCGCCGCTATCTCCGGGGAGGGCCGCACCTTGGTCACCTGAAAGTGCGATGTAATCGATTTGGACGTCGGTGACCGGCTTCCTCCCGATGTGTTTCACGCCGACTTTGGCGTTCGTGTAGTTTCCGTCCGCCTGCCAAACCGTCGCGCCGTAGCCGACGATCGTCGCGGCGAGGCCCTTCAGTTTTTCCATCGACGGATTATCCGTGGTCGAAGTGACGTAAACTTCGGCCGGTGTGATTTCCGTCGCCGGGACTTCGTCCTTGAGAACGAGGTAGGCCACGTCGACCGCGGCCGAGAGCCGATTCTTGGCGGGGTCCCCCGGCGTTGGCATAACGAAGTCGGGATGGCTCCCCACCGAATCGACCTTGAAACTCCGTCCGCCCTTTTTCGAGTTTCCCCCCGGAGAGTTCGAAACCCATTCGATGTTCGAGTGCCCTTGTAGGCAGTGGGCGGCGGTGAGGATGAGTTTCGGGTGAACGAGGAATCCCGTGCAAGATCCTTCATACGAACCGTCCAAACTCGAGCCACTCATCTTTAGCATTACGACGGAGGGATAGTCCGTACTCTTCGCTTCTTCACCACTGATGATGAGCTCGTGTGCGCGAGAAAGCGTGCCGACGAGGAGGACTACCACGAACGTCGCGGCGATCATCGTCCATTTTGCGGAGTCGGTCTTCCGGGAATGTTTCGAGCTGAGATTAATGTTGATCATAAAGTTTCCTATTTCGCCCCGAAGAAACCGTGTGCCGGTGCAGGTTTAAATTTTCCGGTGCAGCCGATGGAGCCCGCCAGAGGTGGAAGTGAGAAGCCAGAATTCGTTTCGATCCAGCACGCGAGTTTCGGGCGCATGCCGACGTAGTATGAGAGGTCGGGACGGGAAGCGTCGTTCCCGTTCGAATCTTTCGGAGAGCCGGTCGCGATTCCGAGGAGTCGGCGAGTGCCGTTCGCATCGGTAATGAAGGCCGGTCCGCCGCTATCGCCGCGGGAAATTCCGGAGACGGAACTATCGGTGGAGAATTCGATCGGGCTGAGTTCGACGAGCGTCGTTTCACCCGAACGCATCACACCGGTGGTGGAGTCGACGGCGGTCGACTTTTTTCCGCCATAACCTACGACGGTGAGGCCGTCGGTGGATGCAGAGTTTTGATCATTCGGATCGAGCACGGAAGCAAGCGCGGTGAGTTTCGCACCGGTCGTCACGTCGGAGCCCGGAAGGGCCTCCCCGAGCACGACCACGCCGATGTCGAATCCGTTTTGTTCGATCTCGTCTTTCGTCGAAAAATAGGTCGCATTCCGCGCGGTGAACGTCGAAGTGTAAGTCGCCGTCGGCGCGTGGGCATTCGGACCCTCGAGCACCGTGATCGGAGCCTTCGGATCGGCAGGTAAGCAGTGGGCCGCGGTGAGGAGCACGCGCGGATGGACGAGTACGGCGGTGCAGAGTTTCCGCGTACCGGATCCGTCTTCGGCGGCGGACGTGATCGCGAAGACTTCCGAAAAATCTCCGTTCACGACTTCGGAGCCGCCGATGATCCGCTCGCGCGCGTTCGCGCACGTCACGAAAAGCGTGAGTGCGAGAAGCGAAAGCGTGCGAGCGGTACAGTAGAGAGCGTGGAATCTCATGCGGGGAGGCTTATATCGCAACCTAACGCATCGAGTCAATAAAGGAGGTCCTTACCCAATACGAATAGAGACGCTCGGAATTATTACTGAAAAAGGAAAACTCGCCGAGTGGGGCGCGACCTTAGCGATGCGGCATCGGTGGACGCGAAGGCGCTCCGCCTGGGCGGGAGGGCGCGCTCGGGGCCGGGCGACCGCCCCCATTTCCGCCACGGTTGACCGGGCCTGGCGATGGCCGGGACGGTGCTGGGCGTGAAGGTGGATTCGGACGCGAAGGAGCCGGACGGGACGGCGGATTAGGCTGCGTCGTCGGAGCACGCGGTTCCGCCGGGCGCGTCGGGTGGGACGGGCCGTTTGGAATCGGGCGCGGTCCTCGGGAGGGCGGACTGTCCGGGTGATGGGGTGGATTGTTTGGGCGGTGAATCACTACCGGACGTGGCGCCGGCGGCGGCGGCATCCGGTGAATGATGATCACGCGCGGTGGGATCGGGTGATAGATCCGAATGACGTGGACGCATCCACGGTAGGAGTCGAACACGCTATCATATCCGCATTCGCGGTACGTGCGGTAGTAACGGCGCTCCGGATAAGGAGTGCTGTAAACTTCACGGCGCTTCACCTTCAGGTCGGCGATCGCGATCGTGACGTAATATTTCCGCTTCACGAGAACGATGGCGGTCGAGTCGACGGAGTTAATGCCCGTCACGCGTCCTTTCTTTTTATGAAATTCGCCGCTCAAGAGCTTCACTTTATCGCCGATGCAAACGGAGGCGAAGCATCCGTCCCAGTTCGTCGCGTTCATCGAAGTGAGGTCGGAAAGAAGCGGATAAACGTATTCGCCTTGGGCGTTTACGATCGTTGCGGTCGCGTTCGAGTCATCGATGCCGACGACTGGGCCTGCTTGACCG
>JBBQMV010000052.1:0-11646 GCA_038329315.1 Bdellovibrionia bacterium
CATTCGATTTCAAATCGTTGACGAGGTAATCGGTCATGTCCCGCAAAACGTTGTCCTACACCACGATTAAAAGCCTAAGTTTAGCTCTCGCTACGGTCACCGTCTGCGCGGCATCCGCGCAAGCGGCCTCGAATGCGAAGGCGCCGACTCCACGCGATGTTCAAGTCGACAACGTGAAGGAAGCGTATTGGAATCGCACTTCCGATGGCGACATCGAAGTCGTGCAGAACCGCCAGTATTCGAAGAAGCACCGTCTTTCCCTTACGGCCAGTGCCGGAACCGTTTCGGCGGATCCGTTTTTGAGCGTGAAGTCGATGGGGGGAGCGATGGGCTTCCACTTCACCGAGACCCTCGGAGTTTCGGCGATCTATAAAAAGTTCCTCGTTTCGAACTCGAGCTACCTCGACGAACTCCAAAGCGGACTCGTCACCGGCTCGCCTTCGACGGCGAATACGAACAAGCCAAACGCCTTCTACGGCGGCGAAATCTCGTGGAGCCCGCTCTACGGTAAGATTTCGCTCTCCGGCGCGAGCATCGTTCACTACGACGCTCACTTACTCCTCGGAGCCGGCATCACCGATACCGAATCTGGGAAGTATTTCACTCCTTCGATCGGTTTCGGTCCTGAGTTTTACCTCTCGAACCGTTTTGCCCTTCGCCTGGACTACCGCCTCGGCGTCTACAAGGAAACGATTCCGGAGCGCGTCCTGACGACTCGTCCGAACGCCGGTGAACGTACGAACTATTCCCACCAAGTCGCCCTCGGGGTTGAGGTATTTCTATGATCCGCATGAAATCTTCGTTGATGCTCGGTTTCGCTCTCCTGGCTTCCGTTCCGACCTTCGCGGCTGAAACCGTGAAGGGTTGTGGCGCGGCTGCTGACCAAGGTTTTCTGAATCTTGCTTTCTTCTCGGCTGACCGTACGGTTCGCGCTTCGGCGCTCAAGGCCGATCCAGCGGAATTCGTGGCCGCCCTCGGCTGCGTGGATCGTCTCCAAGAGAAGAACGGTCTCGTCGACCTTCCGAACTATGACACCGAGATGCGTGTGGCTTCCGCCCGGGCGAAGTCGCCAGAAGCGAAAGCAACGATCGCTCACTACGCGTTCCGCTCGATCCTTCAACGTCTCGCTACCGGCGCTAAGTCGGGCGCTGCTTTGGACGGCCTGAAGCCCCTCGTCAAGAGCTCGGCGTTCATGGACTCTGCGGTTACCGGTCTCGTCGCTTCGGCGAACGGCGACTACGCGGCAGCGAATCCAGCGCTCCGGAAGGCGATCTCGCTCTCCGCCGATGCCAGCGCCGTTTTGAAGGGCGAATTGAAACTCGCCTTGGCCCGTTCGCTCTACGCGGTCGGCGCGGATGGTGCGGCGATCGCCGAATACGAATCCCTCTACAAGATCGGCCTGCCGATGCAAGACGCGCTCATCGAGAGCGGCTGGGCGCACCTTCGTTCGAAGAACTACATGAAGTCGATCGGCCTCTCACTCGAGCTTTCGACGGGTAAACTCTCCCAGTTCTTCGCTCCGGAAGCGAATTCGATCCGTGCGATCGGCTTCGTCGAAAACTGCCGATACTCGGAAGCCCGCACTGCGGTTTCCAAGTTCTCGACCGAATATACTCCGGTCGCGGCTTGGCTTCGGTCGGCTTCGAAGTCGGGACACTCGCTTTACGAAACCGCCATCGCCCGGTCGGAAGGCGCCATCGGCGCTGAATCCGTACCGGAAAAGGTCTGGTCGATGTGGTCAAGCTCCGACCTGTTCGTTTCGCTCCAGTCCGGAATCTCGGCGGCGTTCGCCGAAGAGCGTTCGGCCGGTGAGTGGATTGGGGACCAATCGGATTCGAAGGCAAAAGCTACGTTATCGGCTGATCTGAAAAAAGTCGCGATGCTACGGACTCGCGCTGCGACTCGCGTCGAAGCCCACCTTGCAAAGCTCGATGCCTCGATGGCCGAGCGGATCTCCCGTGAATCCGAACGCCTTCGGTTTGTACGTGTCGAAGCGAGCCAGGGCGCCGGCCGCGACATCGTGTACCGTAATGCGAATCCAGGTCTGAACGACATGGAAAAGAAAGTTGCGAAGCAAGACGCGAAAGCGAAGTCATATAACGGTAAGCTCGCGTGGGGCACCGTGACTGCCGAAGATCCGACCGCAGAGATGTGGATCGATGAAATCGGGAACTTCGAAGCGACGACGCTCGATCGCTGTAAGGCGAAGGTCGAGTACAAGAAGCTTCAGGCGGCTCGCTGATGCCGATTCGCATCGGGATCAGTTTCGCAATCGGCCTCTTTCTCTCGATGACTCTCGTACCGAGCGCGCTTGCGGTCGGCCTCGTGAGCTACTACGCCGGAAACGTGACCTACTCCTCGGGAGATGGGTCGACTTCTTACGGCGGAACGACGACGCTTGTGAAGCGGACTGTGAACAAGGCCCGCCACGAGGTCACCGAGGTCGTGCTCCAGCCTGATAGAACCTTCGTGACGCATTTGCGCCAGCAAAAGAAAACCTCGACGTTCACGGCGACCGACGACGGAAAAACCTTCCGAGGGTCGCTCACCTTCGCCGGACCGGAGTGGAAGTGGACCCAGTGGACGTATGCGATCGAAACGACTGCGAACGGCGAGGCGACCGGAGAGAAGATCTCGGGTGAAGGAGATATTTCTCCGTTCAAACTCACGACCACGAAACTCATCACCGATGCTACGGGCAAACCGACGATGCTCGTACGTGAGGATCTCGACCGCGTGAGCCCGCCCGAATACGAGAAGCTCAAAGCGGAGATGACGAAGCCTTAGGCGCCGCGGCGCCAATTCGTCAGTCTAGAAAAGAACGAGCGCGGTCGGTCTTCATCGCTAGGTTCGTCGTCCGGATCGTGTCGCTAAATTCGTCTAGTTTTTCGCTACTGCGGGCGTAGAGCGCGCTCAATTTCTTCGCGCTGATTCCGACCAAGTTCGTGAAGCCGTTATTGCAGAAATAGAAAAGGAGCGCGAGCGCTCCGATCGTGACGGAGCGAGAGCATAAGGTCTTTTCGGCATAAAGGACCGCACGCGTGAATCCATTCGATCGATTCAGTGTGGGGCGCGCCTCGGTACGAGAAAGCCCCGGGTAAGTTGCCCCATAAAAAAAGGGCCCGGGAAAATCCCGAGCCCTTTTAGGTTTCGTTTTCGAAACGAAGATTATTTGGAAGCGACGATTTCGGCCTTCGTCTTTTTCGCGAGAAGGGTGAGGCGGCTGATTTTGCGAGCAGCGCGGCCCTTCGGAATGGCGCCTTTGGAGGCGGCCTTCGAGAGTGACTTCACGGCGTCCATGTAAGCTTCTTGAGCGGTCTTCACGTCGCCCTTGGCGATCGCAGCGACGGCGATACGGACCGCCGACTTCGTAGCCGACTTGTTCGCGGTATTATTGAGCGTGCGCTTTTTTTCGATGCGAGCACGTTTCGTGGATTGACGAGTATTTGCCATGGGATTGCTTTCTTCACCGAATCGCGGGGGGCAGAATGCGCCTCCGATAGCCGAACGGTTCGTCGACTGGAATACCGAAGGTAATGCACCCGTTCAAGCCTAAAATGCGATTGGAAGGGGTACGGGGGCTTGCTCCGTTGCCGAGGCATCCCCAATCCGTTAACACCCTACCCGTGAGAGCTCAAATGCCGTCCAAAAAACCCCCCAACCCGTTTAAAATTCCGTCTGCCAAAGCTGCCGACCAGCCGGCGACTCGGAAAATGCTCTATTTGGTCCGGGGCGAGCTCCGGGGAGATATTAAGCAGGTTCGCGCGGAGTTGAGTTCGACTTGGGACAGCTTGCGCTCGGAAATTCAGTCGGTCCGATCTGAGCTTAAGGTTGAGATCCAGGGGGTGCGGACCGAGCTCAAGGCGGAGATCCATGCTCTTCGCACCGAGCTGAAAACCGATATTCGGTCGCTCGATACGAAAATGGATCGGGGCTTCGTCGAGATGCGCGGTGATCTCCAGCGGATGCAGATCCTTATCGAAGAGCAAAACTCCAATAACCGGATCGTGCTCGAAGGTCTGCAAATGCTCTGGCAGCGCCAAGACCGAACAGATACTCGCCTAGATAAACTCGAACGCGTTCGTTAGAGAGCGGCCTTTTGGAGGCGTTTCACGTACAGCTCGACCCCGTCTTCGAGGGTCGTAAACGGCCGGGCATATCCCTCGGCCCGGAGGCGGTCCATTTTCGCTTCGGTGAAGTACTGGTACCGCTCGCGGAGACCTTCGGGCGTCGGGACGAATTCGATCTTTTCCGGCTTTTCCATGGCGCGGAAGGTCGCCTTCGCGAGGTCGAGGAAGGACCGGGCTTGGCCGGTTCCGAGGTTGAAAATTCCGCGTAGGATCGGCTTTTCAAGAGCAAAGAATAGGACTTCGATGAGGTCCTCGACGGCGATGAAGTCGCGTTTTTGCTTCCCGTCCGCGATGCCTTCTTTATGACTTTTAAAAAGCATCGCTACGCCGGTCTGCGAAATCCGGCGGTAGGAGTGAAGGATCACACTCGCCATTTTCTCTTTATGCGCTTCGCCGTAACCGTAGACATTGAAGAATTTGAATCCCGCCCAAGTCGGTGGGGTCGACCCGGCTTTTTCTTGGCCGAGTGCCCATTCGTCGAACGCGCGTTTCGATTCGCCGTACGGATTCAGTGGCCTTAGCCGCGGTGTGATCGCGTCGTCGTCGTCGTACCCGAGTTCGCCCGCGCCATAGGTGGCGGCCGAAGACGCGTACACGAGTGGCACGCGGTTTTCGGTGCAGTAGTTCCAAAGCGACTTCGTGTAATCGAGATTCATCTTCGCGAGGTAGGTCTCGTCGAGTTCCGTCGTGTCGGTGCAAGCGCCGAGGTGGACCACCCCAGAAACCGGAGCTTTTCCGAGTCGGGCAGTTTCCGCGCGGAGCCACTCGAAGAGTTTTTCGCGATCGATGATCGTTCCGAAGTCGACGCCATGGCGCTCGGCGCGGTCCTGGAAGTACTCCGGAGCATCGACGGAGATTACCGGGAGACGTCGAGTATTACACCGTTCGACGAAGCGTCCGCCGACGAAGCCGCCCGCGCCAGTGACGAGGAGTGGGAGATTCGGGATAAGGGTCGCGTCGGCCATGGTTTTTCCTTAAGTCGAGATTTTGAACGGGCTGAAGTCCGTGTCGCGATCGAAGTAGTCTTCGTGTTCGGTCTTCTTCAGGAACGCTACGATTTTATACGTGAACGGCGTCATGATCACTTCCCAAAGGACCTTCAGAAAATAGTTTCCGAGGAGCACCTTCAGCACGAGTGAGGTCTCCCAGATTCCGAGGAACGCGATCGGATAAAAGATGAGCGAGTCGACGAGTTCGCCGACGATGGTGGAGCCGATGGTGCGCATCCAGAGGTACTTCCCACCGGTTTTCACTTTCATCTTCGCCATCACAAACGAGTTCATGAATTCACCGCAGAAGTAAGCAGTGAGGGAGGCGACGACGATCCGCCACGTCGATCCGAACATCGTTTCGAGCGCAGCCTGGTTCGGCCAAATGGGAGACGGAGGCATCCGGATGATGATTTCAGCCATGAAGCTCGCGTAAATCATCGCACCGAATCCGGCCCAAACGATTTTCCGCGCGCGGGCGTAACCGTAGACCTCGGTCATCACGTCGCCGAAAACGTAACTGAGGGGGAAAAAGAAAATCCCGGCTCCGAAGGTGAACCCGCGCCATTCGCAAACCTTCGCCGCGCCGATCAGATTCGACGTTAAAAGGATCGTGACGAACGCGACCATGACGAAGTCGTAGTACTTAAATGTTTTGCGATGGGTATTCGCCGTCACGGAGCGTCTTTCTGAAATTCACGGTGAACGGTGATGAGCACGGCTAGGGCTTCTTCGATGGGTAGGGCTTGGTCTTCGGAAAAATTCTTTTGCGCGGACAGCAGGGATTCGACGTACCGCGGAGCCCGCATACCGACGAGCACGTGGTCGAGGCCCGGGATCGAGCGGTAAATCCGAAGTGCGAGGAGGGCCAAGTCGCGATCTTCGGCGAGTCTTTTCCGGGCGAGGCTCGGCGCCGCTTCGACGATCTTCGCGCGCAGTCTTTCGTTTCTCTCGGCGGCGATCTTTTCGCACCAGAGCTTTACCGAGAGGACTAATGCGTTCATTGCGTCTAAATAATGGAGTGGTTCGGCGCTAAGGTCCTGGCTGGAACCGATTTGCTTCAGCACCGGTTCGATTTTTCGTTTTACGATCGCTTTCCACTGTTCCGGGTCGTTCACGTGTTTTAACTGGTCGCGAAGAAGGTGCGCCCAAGCCCCAGCCGGGAACGCCACAGGCAATACGGCGTCGGAATGAAGGGCGAGTTCCGCAGCGAGTGCTTTCTCGAGCGTCAGTTTCACCGCTTCATCCAGATCGAGTCGATGATGATCCGGGTAGGCCACGAGCCGTCGAAGTCCATCCTCGGTAATCGCGTCGAACGGGCGACGGCCGATGGTCGTAAGATTCCAAGCACTAGCCGCGCGAAGGAGCGTTTCGTGACGCGCGCCGACGAGCTGGGTTTCTTCGGTCGCGGCCTGGGATTCGTAAAGATTGAACGGAAATTCGACGAAGCCGAAGTGCCGGCGATTCTCCGGACGAGCCGCGCCGTCGGTCGAATCCCAATCGATGTTCGCTTTCCCGAAGACTAGCGGTTCGAGTGAAACTGCATCCGGACTTTCCTTCGGATAGGTAAACGCCGCCGAAGCCACGCCGTAGCCCGCGATCACGCCGGATCGGGCGAGTTCCTCGAGCGAATCGAGTTCGTAGGCGAGGAGCGAGTAGAGGCGGGAGTGATCCCAGTCGAGCGTGCGGAGAGCAAACTCCGGATCTGCGATGAGGTAGATCCATTCGATGCGCGCGTCCGCCTTCAATTTCAGTCGGTCGGCGACGCCGAGATTTCCGCGCACGAGAACGCGGACGGGAGTTTTCGGGGCAGTCTCTGAATACTCCGCGACGAGTCCGAGGAGGAGATTCGCGCGGGCTTCGAAGCGTGAGGGCTCGGTCGCGAAATCGCCGAGATCGAAAAGTTCGACGCCGAGGCTGAGCGCGTCCCGAAGGGCTTCGCGATGCTCGTTGTTTTCCGAGTCGATCCGAAGCATTCCGAAACCGATTGAAAGAGGTTCGTTCCGCATGTCTTTTCGGCTATACCAAGCCGATGTCCGCCCGACAAACGAAGACCGAACAGCTGGCGAATCTCCGCCGGGGTGCCGACCATTTCAATCAGGGACGCTTCTTCGAGGCCCACGAGTATTGGGAGGTCGGCTGGCGGAAGCTTCCGTTGCCCGATCGTCCTCAGGTCCAGGCCGCGATTCTCGTTTGTGGAGTCTTCGTCCTCCTCCGCAAGGGCCGCGTAGAGCCGGCCACGCGCTTAGCAAAGCTCGCTATCGAGCGCTTCGCGGAGGCCCAGGCGGCCGCACAGATTCATGAGACGCCGTTCGCGCTTTCGCTACCCGAATCAGAAAATCGACTGCTTCGCCTGCTCGCGCGAATTACCCTCGGAGAATCGGATTCGGCTCTGCTAATCTCGGAGGCGAAGGGGCTCGAAGCGGTGGTTCATGGCCTTTCTTAAATATTCCGAAGCGGAGTGCGAAATCGAGAGTATCGCTTTCGGAGGCCGGGGTGCGCGCGACTCCATCGCGGTCACCATCGGTCTCGAGGCCGAAAAATGGACGATGCTTGCCGCGGCGCTCGGAGAAATCGCGAACCGGGAGGGGAGCGAACTTCGCACCGATTTCCCGGCGGGATGGACGATTTTTTGGAAAATTCGCGACGGCGATTCCCGGTTTTTCGTAGCCCATCCGGAGACGGATCAGTGGGTGGCGACGCTCGCCGTCTCCCAGACTCACCTCGATCAGATCCGCGAGCGGCTCGGGTCTGGGTTTGAGGGTGCGCTTTCCTCGCTCGAAACGGTCAGCCGCATGAGTAATTTCGAAGTGAAGGTCCGCATCCGGGGAGCCGGTGGATGACCCCGCTTTCGCCTTCAAAACCGCTTATTCTCATCCTGGAAGATGTGCCCGAACTTCGGGAATGGCTTCGGTCCCTCGTCGCTGCCGAATACCCTGCTTACCGCCTTCGGACGGCCGGGACGGCGACCGAGTTTCACCAAGCCATCGAGCGCGAGCGTCCTCATTTGGCGATTATGGACGAGGTTTTAGGCCCGGGGGAGGACCTCGCGAGTCTCCTAAAGGTGGCCGAATCGGAGCTGATTCCCGTCGCTCTGATGACCGGTATGGACCCTGCCCACCGAAATCCGTCTCGGCTACCGGCCGGGGTAATGCGCCGCATGATCAAGCCGAACTGGGAGACCGGGGCCGGAACCGAAGCCTTCTTGATCGAGGTGGGTGAGGTAATCGTCTTGACGAACTCCGGCAAAATCAGTTAGCACTCTTTTACTCAAGTTTTTATTGAAAGGAACTGCAGCAAATGGCCGTTAAGATTCGCCTTTCCCGTCAGGGCGCTAAGAAGACTCCAATTTATTTCATCGTCGCGACCGATTCGATGTCGTGCCGCGATGGCGACTTCCTCGAGAAGCTCGGCCAATACCAACCCAAAGCCGCTAAATCAGCGGACAAACTCAAGGTTAACCGCGAAGCAATCGCGGCTTGGATCGCCAAGGGCGCCCAAACCACGAGAACGGTTGGACAACTCCTTAAAATTAAGTGAAAATTTAAAAGAGTCGTCTGTTTTCTAAGACAGGCTCCTGAGAGGTGCGCTTGGCGTGCTTCTCAGTAAGGCACACGTGTGTCTCGTGTGTGCGGCCGCAGGATGCGGTTCAGTAGTGCAAATTCGTAGTGCAAATACAGTGCAGTAGAGTCGAACAGCGGGAAATGCACGGAGGCATTTATGTCAGCACCTTTAAGCGAGCTCGCAAAGCTCATCGAAGCAATTGCAAAAGCTCTCGTCGATAAACCAGGCGAAGTCAGCGTGAACGAAGTCATCGGTGAGAACACCACCGTTCTCGAGCTGAAAGTCGCGAAAGAAGACCTTGGAAAAATTATCGGCAAGCAGGGACGTACCGCTCGTTCGATCCGCACCGTCCTAAACGGTGCATCGACGAAGCTGAAGAAGCGTACAGTTCTCGAGATCATCGAATAACCGGCGCGATAGCGAGATAGGCGCGAACGCGCCAAGGATCCGCGTTCAATCCGGTGCACCTTGATTTCAAGGAGCACTCGGAAGGAGAATGCGTTCTGTGAAATTCCATTTTCTTTCCCTCTTTCCCGCATCATTCGCGTCGGTCCTTTCTACCTCCCTGCTGGGAAAGGCCGCTGAGCGTGGCCTCCTTTCTTTCGCGATTCACGACATTCGCACGCACGCGAAGGATAAGCATCGCACGGCCGACGAGACGCCGTATGGCGGCGGCGAAGGCATGCTGATCAAAGCGGACATTCTTTACGATGCCTGGCGCGCGGTCGTACCGGAAAATCTTCCGGCGGAAACGAAGGCGGGCGTCCGCACGATTCTCCTTTCGCCCCAAGGTCCGCGCTTTGATTCGGCTTCGGCGAAACGGCTCGCGAAGTATTCCGAGATCGTTTTCGTTTGTGGCCACTACGAGGGCGTCGACGAGCGGTTTATCGATCTTTGCGTCGACGAAGAACTTTCGATCGGCGACTACGTGCTGACCGGCGGAGAGCTTCCTGCGATGGTCGTCGCGGATGCGGTCGCGCGATGGGTTCCTGGCGTCGTTGGAAAAGAAGGATCGGTCTCGAAGGATAGTTTAGAGGGTGGACTGCTGAAGTATCCGCAATATACGCGGCCAGCGGAATTTCGGGGCGCGAAAGTTCCCGACGTTTTGACGAGTGGAAATCACGCGGCGATCGAGAAGTGGCGGAAGGCCCAGGCGATCGACCGTACGAAGCGGAAACGCCCGGATCTTTATCGGGACTGGATCGCGCGGGGTGGGGAAGATGAATAAGCAGAATTTAGCGTTTGTTTGCGTGTTCCTGTTCGGCCTTTCGGCATGTTCGCATTCCCCGAAAAACACAGGCGTCACGACATCGGCCGAAGAAAAAGCGGTATCGAAGACCGAAGAAGACGAGCGCATGGCGCCGGCGATCCAGCACGACGTGAACGCGATTTTTTTCAAAGGTAAAGAAGAGAATCCGGGCGGCCTCGACGCGTTTGCGCAGGACCGGATCCAGGAGCTCGAGATCGAGCTCACCCAGACGAATATGCCTTCGGTGAAGTACTACCGGGAGAATCGCGAATTTTTCGATCGCGTAGAAGACGCAGGCGGAGGGTTCCGGATCGTCGCGAACGCGAAACGTCTCGTGCCGTATCGGCGGACGAAGGCCGGACGTCGGAAGCTTTTCGAAATGGATATGGCGCGCGTGAAGGAAATGATCTCCCATCCGTGCTTTTCCGCGGTCGAGGATTGTGGCGAATACGCGAGTGACGGCGAAGAAAATACCGCGCTCCTCGACGAATGGGCGAAGAAGTATTCCGAAAAGGAGTTTAAACTCGACCGTGAGAAGGTGCTCCGCTCGTATCTTTCGGTTTTGGAAAAGTATCAGCAGCAGGTCGCCCACGGCGTCCCGGCCCGGGCCTCGGACCCGAAATCGACCGATAAGTCCGAATCTCCGAAGATTCGGCGAGCCCGGCAGGCTGCTTTTCTCATCGGAACCCACATCCGTGGGGTCCAGATGCTCATTCGGGATTGAGCGCCGCGGTCGAAAGCGGGTTTTTTAACGCGCCTGCTCTGGCGGTGGCCCGCCCCCCTGAACTGAGTTAGCTGCGTCGCACCCTAAAAAATATACCTTTTGGATGAAGCGCAGCCCCCTCTTGAGTTCCGGGGCCCTGTTTGCTAAACCCTGATCCTCTGTGAATGCACCGGTTTATGTCGCCCTTTTGCACTACCCCATGCGTAACCGTACGGGCGAGCAAGTGGCGACGGCGGTTACGAATTTGGATATCCATGATATCTCGCGTTCGTGCCGGACCTACGGAGTGAAACGATACTTCATCGTGACACCCGTGAAGGAGCAGCACCGGGTGGTCGGACGGATTCTGACTCACTGGCATAGTGAGTCGGCTCGCGAGTGGCACCCGGATCGTTTTGAAGCGCTTGCGCGAGTTCAGCTCGTGGAAGATTTCGAAGCGGTGAAAGCAGAGATTTTCTCGAAGCATGGTGAATATCCAGAAGTGGTTCTCACCGATGCCAGTCCGCTCCCGAAGGCGGTCACTTATGCCGATTACCGGCTTGAGCTCGAGGATCCCAAACGGACGAAGCCGAGTTTAATCGTCTTCGGAACCGGGTGGGGAATTTCGGAAGTTTTTTACCCCGAGGTGCACCGGATCCTAGCCCCGGTGTACGGGTTAAAAAACGATCCCGATGGAGAGTATAATCATCTCTCCGTTCGGGCCGCGGCGGCGATCATCCTAGACCGACTCTTGGGTCACTAGACGATCGCTTACTCGGACATTAACCGCCCGGCCGGAGGTGCCTTCAAGCACTGAACGTCGGGGGCATTCGTGCTAGAGTTTTTAGCTTCCTAACGAAAGCAGTCTTCACATGTCTAAAGTCGTCATTAAGAAAAAATCAAACAATCGTGGCTTCTACAAAACTCAGCGCGGCGTCGGCTCTAAGGTCGAACTCGTCGAGAAGAGCACGATGACGAAAACTTTTCCGGACTTCACCGCCGGCGATAACG
>JBBQMV010000053.1:0-11598 GCA_038329315.1 Bdellovibrionia bacterium
CTCGAATTCGAGACCGTTTACGGTGACGTCCGTGATCCGGCAGCCGTTCACGAAGCCATGGTCGGTTGCGAAGGGGTAATTCACCTCGCCGGAATTTCGGCCTGGGACCAAATTCGGGAGCTCGCGGCCGAACTCGAAGACGTGATTGTCGACGGCACCCGAAACGTTTTAGAAGCGGCGTTCGCGGCGAACGTGCGGCGGGTGGTTTTCGTTTCGTCCGCGGCCAGTTTTGGCGGGACCCTCGGTCCTGTAGTTTTAGACGAGAATCTTGGCGGGAGTCGACCGATCTCAACTCTAGCCTACGCCCGAGCGAAACGTTTGGCGGAAAGGGTCGCGGATTCCTTCGTGGCGAAGTCCGGATCCGACGTCGTGACCGTGAATCCATGTGAAATCTACGGGCCCGACGATACGGGAATGGTGACTGCGGGCAACCTGATCGGCCTGCTTGGCCCGGGCGCCGCTTTCGTCTGCAAAGGGGGAACGGCGGTCGCGCATGTGGACGATGTCGCGCGTGGAATCCGACTCGCGTTCGAAAAGGGGCAGAGTGGCGAAAAATACATCCTCGGTGGCGAAAATATTACTCTCACCGAAATCGCGAAAATCGTACGCCGAATCGCCGGGAAGTCCGAGCGTGTTTTGACTGTCCCGAATTTCGCAATTCGGGGGCTGAACCGTGCGTTTATCGGCGCCGGCTTCCCGCCTCCCGTTTCGGAAGATGTACTCGAATACGCGACCCGATTTTGGTTCGTTCATTCCGAAAAGGCGAAACGGGAGCTCGGTTATCAATCGCGCACCGCTCATGAAGTATTCAAGGACGTCGTGCCTTGGCTAATGGCCTCGGGAAGAGTTTCCGAAGAAGCTTCTTTCCGTTACGGAGGTGGGGCGTTCGACGTCCGGAGCGGGCTCATTCGGCTCTTCGCTCTAGCGCAGAGAAAAAAAGTCGTGATTTTGAAATCAAATCCACGGCTCGTCGGTGAAGTCCTCGCGGCTTCCGACACAAAGGGTTCATTTCTAGAGCACCTCTTCGCGACGCCGGCCTGGGAGCCGATCTATTCGATCGAATCCATGGACGGAGAACGCTGGGAACAACTTTCGCGCGACTTTAAGGAACTTCTTAGCCGGCTCGATTGGAGAAACCGGCTCGGCGCGATTACGCAAAGTAATATGGAGAGACTGAAAGAAGACGTCGTGCGGGATTCCTCTCGAATAGTGGATTCCGAAGTGATTTCAAGGACCGTCGTTCGGATCCTCTATGATCTTCTCTTTCGCCACCCGATGAGCCCTGAGGACGAAACGCTATTTTACCGGGCTTCCTTGGAATGGCGGAAGGAGATTGCGGTCAAGGGAAAGGCCGACATCAAAACCAAGAACGCGTTTTGGAAACGACTCCGCTCGATCGTCCAAGATTCCTCATTCAAAGAGGGCCTCGAGTCCTATCGCGCGGATCCCGCGTGTTGGCTCTCGCTGTTCGCGCAGCCATTCCTGATTTCCCCCCAAATTAATATCGGAGATATCTTCGTCACCGTATTCCGCTTTCTCGACGCCGATCCGGATTTACGGACGAGGGTTAAGGGTTGGGCGCTCGAGAAAGACCGTCGACGACTTGAAGGGGTTGTCCTCGAGGCGATTCGCCTTCGACATCCCTTCCCAATTCTGGAACGGGAGATGAAAAAAGATTTTCACTTCGGCGATACTCACTACCAATCCGGCACTCAGGTCTTTATTCTTCTCGACCAATTCGAACAGGACCAGACCTTCGATGCCGAACGATGGCTTAAAAGTGCGGCGGAGAATCCTTACTCGAGCATCCCTTTCGCGGCGGGTCCGCGGATGTGTATCGGGAAACCGATCGCGATGGAACTTCTCGTGGATGTCCTCTCATCACTCCTTCTCGATTTTCCAGAAGGGCGCGTTCGCCCAGAGCTGGGACATCTTTACAGTGGGCGAACGAACGATGGTGGTGCAGACAAAAAGGAATCGCGCTATCAGGCGAAAGTGTTCGCAAAGGCGCTTTGGCGTAGCTTCAAAATCGGTGCCGGTTAACTTACGGAAAGAAAGGCGAAGACGAAATTTCGAGCTGGTCGGGAATTTGTCTTAGCCTTCCCGTGGCCGGACTTCGAGTACTTCGATATCGAAATAGAGATCCGAGTGTGGCGGAATATTTAAGATTGCCCGCTCGCCGTAACCGAGCGCGGTCGGAATTTCGAGGCGACGCTTACCCCCGACTCTCATCCCCATAACGCCGATATCCCAGCCCTTGATTACGCGCGCGGATCCGATCACGAACTGAAACGGACGGCCGCGGTCGATTGAAGAATCGAACTTCGATCCGTCGCTGAGGTAACCCGTATAGTGGCAGATCACGAGCGCGCCCTTCGTCACCTCGATTCCAGTTCCGAAGATTTGGTCTTGAATTTTTAATTCTTGAATCATTGGGGTTTTCTCCGAATTTTTCGGTAAAGCCAGGGGACGGCGATCATTGCGACCATGATAATCACGGTGGTCATGGTTCCGTCTCCGAGAACTCCATTTAGCCACAGCGTCGAGGCCATGAGTAAGCCGAAGTAAAAGAGGTCACCAATGATGGCGAGGAGCCAGCCAGTGATGAATCCATGTCCGGCAACTGCAGTGGCGAGCCGACCGGTCATCGGATCGACGCCGAATGAAATCAGAATGAGCGCAAGCGGGCGAGGGTTCGTCGAATAACGGGCAGCCGTTTTCTCCATCGATTTTCGGAATGCTTCGTTGAAGCGATCGAGATGTTTCCATTTCTTTCCGAGCGCGACGAGAAGAAGGATCGTCGGCTCGAGTACCGACGCGAGAATCACGTCCGAGACGAAGTAGAGGGCCGCGGTCGCGGGCCACGCGATGCCTTGGTTTTTTGCGAGAATGACTCCCGCGGGAATCCCGCCGCCGACCGGTATGAGAAAGAGCCAGAGTACGCCCCAGGCGTGAGAAAGGGATGGGAAGGTTTCGGCGAGCGCGTTCATGGGCTAGGCCCAGTTTGCGCGAAGGGGACTTCGTCGTCCAAGTGATTTATACCAATGAAATCATTAGATTTAATTCTTATTAATGCAGTGCGGCATTTTATGATATACCTTCGCGTACGAACCAAAGGTGATTCTATGATGCTCGTCCTTTCCGCCGTCGCACTCATGCTCTCGAACTCGTCGTTCGCCTCCGAGGCGGACAACTTCACGAGTCGTTCGATGAACATCGTCGACATCGCGGATCCGGTGAACACCCTCGCGAACGAATACCTTCAAGAAGCCGTGCACGCCGCTAACGAAACGGGCGCCTGCGACGAAGACGTTCTCTATACTGAACTCGAAAAGATGTTCAATAACCACTCGAAGGGCCAACTCGCCAAAGACCTTCTTTTCGAAAAGAAATTTCCGGTGACCGTGATTCCGATCAAGGAATCTGTTTATAAGGAATGGACGGTTTTCGACGGCTATCTCCTCGGTCGTAAGAAGGCCGCAGAAAGCGCGCTCGCCCTTTCGCCGATGGTCCGCGTGGGTAATCAAGTCGTCGGCGTCGATAAATTCGAGCATATGTTCGGGATGGGTCTTACCTACTTCACGAAGCACTACCGAAATGGGAAGAACCTCACGTCGGTAATTAAAAACGGCGTGCTCCGCGAAAAGACCGCCCTCGGTGGGAACGTCTTCGCGACCGGAATCTTTTCCTACGGCGACCTCTCCGCAAATTTCAACGGCATGCGCTTCTGGAACCACATGCTCCAGAAGAGTGACGACATTCTAGGCAAGGGCGCAAACGTCGGCCCTTACGTTCAGTGTAAGGCCGGTAAGTGGTCGGCGAACTCCAAGAAGAAAATCGACTTCCGGAATTACATGGACGCCGCGCTCGACGAGAGCGTGAACTGCAGCAAGTTTGCCAATCGCGGTGGCGAAAAGAAATTTAATCGTTCTCTCGTTCGTCTCGGATTCGTCGACTCCAAAGGCGAGGCGATGTGCCCGGTCGAGCCTGCGAAGCTCGAGGAAATGGTCAAGAAGTACGAAGTGACCGGCGTTCGGAACTACCTCATTAATAAAAAAGGGAACGAGACGGTTTCCTACTTCTCTGAGATTCCGAAGAAATAGGGCTATTTCGGACTCGGAAGTCCGGCTTCGATCGCTTGTTGATTCCGTTTCGCGAGTGCGAGCTGCTGCGAGAAATCCAACATGACATTCGGCGTCCCGTGACTCGCCTTCTCGTAGTCCTCGTCGCTCAGATAACCGGGAACCATCGGAACCACGACCGCACCCGGAAGCTTCGGGTCGGGAGAGTTCACTTGGCCAGCGGTGGCGTGACATCCGAGACATGATCCCTTCGGATTGTCCGCCGGTCCGTTTAGGCGTCCGTCGAGACCGTTTTGAGTCGATCCTGGGAACACGCTTGAATCGCCGACCTTGTTGCCGGGCGTCGGTTTTCCTAAGCCCACTTGTAGGCCCTGGGGCCGCATCCGGAGAAATCCTTCAGGGACGTTCTTCACCTGAGAAGGCCAGTCGGTCTTGAATTTCTGGTCGTAGTAGTAAGTCGTCATGACCCAGTAATCGAGGTCCTTATGGGCACCGATCAGAGTCGAGTCCTTCACGGCCACATCGATTTGAACGAGGCGAACCGGCATCATATTCCGTCCGCTATCGATCAGCCGATGGGTCGCTGGATCGAGAGTGGCATGGCTCGCGTGCGCTTGAAGAATATGCGTGCCGTCGAGCGCTGGAAATGGGTGAGCGGCAACCGAGCCGGCGGTCGTGAAGAGAAATTTCACGGCGACCGTTCCGTCTGGGAAGTAGGCCATATTCCCATTCCAGTTCGAAGGCGTGTATTTCGGCGGATAGAGTGGCGCGTTTTTCGATCCGAATACCTTCTGAATTCCGAGGCAGCCCGGCGCATTATAGAATCCAATACCCCAGTCATTTCCGAGCGGAGAAACCGCTCCGGCCGGAAGAGGGTAGATCGGGCTCGGATTCAGCGGCCGCTCTTTAGTCAGTCCGTGGATGGTCTCGCGTCCGTTATCTCCAACGTTCAGCCATGGCATATTGCACCAGTAACGTTTCGAATTTTTTTCCGGATAAAGAACAGATTCTGGAGAACCACCGTTGTTCACCATGCCCTCATAGATGTAGTCGCGCATCATGCGCGAAAACGCGAGTTGCCCTTCCGGAGTATCAATCCGGAGACCCTTCCAAGGGCGATCATTGTGATCGTTCCAGCGGGACTTCGCTTGTTCGAAATCCGCCGAGACGATGTACGGACGAAGTCCCGATGGGGCCGGGTAGTTATCGACCATTCCGAACCCCTGGGCGGCATTCGCTTGAGGCATACGGTTTTGGATCTTCGTCGAGAGCATGGCTTGGATATCGGTCTTCTCGGAAGCGGAGAACGGAACGATCTTCAGATTCGAAGAAGGAGCCCGACTATTCGCCGTAGCAAGGCCCGGAACGAGGTCATTCTTCCCCGGCATATCGCACGAAGGCAGACCGAAATTGAATGCGACCACGCCTTTCTGGGGTGAATTGAACTTTCCGGCGATACCGAGGAGGTAGCGATCGGAGCTCATGTGCACGGAAATACCCGTCGAATTATCGATATTTCCGAGGTCGATTTTCGAACTTAAAAAGCTATTCACGAAAAGGACGGGATCCCCGAGGAAACAAATCGTGCGGCGCTCCTTCGGCTCGCTGCCATGGATGTCGTCCGCAAGGTAAGCGTTCCAGAGGTATTCGTAGCGCTTGGAGGCGTCTAAATGTTTTTCGGATTTTCCCGCCCACATGCTCGCATCGATGCGCTCGACCACAGCGTCGCCATTCGTAGTGTAGGTCACGTCGACGAGCTCGGGTGCGGTCGTGGTGGCGGACATTTTGTAATTCTTTACCGTGTCGGTTCCCGAGAATCGGAATGCCGTTTTGTGAACGGCGCCTTCTTTTCCTTCTGCGATGGGCAGTGAAAGCACAGCCGCGAAGAGGGCGATTCCGAAGCCAATTTTCCGATTTTTTAGAGTGGAATGAGTCATCACTTATAGAATAGAGGAGCTTTTTACACGAAGCTAGACTGACTCTTCTATCCGTATCGGATGTCGGTTTTTTGACGGAGTTTTTCCGACGCGCGCCCGCGGGTGTGCATTTAACGCGAGCGCGCGATCCAGTCGTGGACCTGACTCTCGAGGACCCCGAGCGAAACCGTTCCGGAACCGATTACGGCGGCGTGAAATCCTTTGATATCGAACTTCGATCCGAGCTCTTTCTCGGCGAGGTGACGAAGCTCGAGGATCTTCAGCTGCCCGAGTTTGTATCCGAGTGCCTGTCCCGGCCAGACGGAGTAGCGATTCACTTCGATTCCGATGTCTCGCTCGCTCGTCGCGAGGTGGGCGACCATGTAAGCGACAGACTTTTTGCGAGACCAGTTCATCGCGTGGATGCCAGTATCGACGACGAGGCGAACGGCTCGAAGCATTTCATCGTTTAAATGGCCGTAGCGCTGCATCGGATCCTTGTACATCCCCATCTCGTTCCCGAGGTATTCGGCGTAAAGCGCCCAGCCCTCGACGAACGAACCGGAAAAATACATTTTCCGGCGGTATTCGGAGAGGCGATCTTTCATTTCGAATTGGAGCGCCATTTGAAAATGGTGACCCGGTTCGCTTTCGTGAAGCGAGAGTGTCGTCACTTCGTACTTCGGTACGATATGAAGGTTCTTCGTATTCACGACGAACCTTCCGTATGGAATATTCTCGGTCGGATCGTTGTAACTCGCTCCCGCATCTTCCGGGTTGCTTGATTCTACGATTTTGTAATCGGCCTTCGGAACGAGGCTGAAGAAGTTCGGAACCTTCGCGGCGACTTCCGCTTTCACCTTTTCAAATTCGGCGAACATCTCCTTCGCGGAACTAAAAAAATTTTTCGGGTCCTTCGTCATGGAATTCTGAAATTCCTTAAGCGTGCCCTTAAAGCCGAGTTCCTTTTTGATCTTCTCCATCTCACCGGAAATCCGCGCGACTTCCTTCAAACCCGTTTGGTGAATGACGGCAGGTTCGAGTTTCAGGTTTGTCGTCGATTCGATAGCGAGTGCGTACCATTCCTTACCATTCGGAAGAGACCCAATCCCGAAGCCTTGTCGGCAATGGGGCGAGTACTCCTCGCGGAAAAACTGATCGAACTTACGATAACCCGGGATGATTCGATCTTTGATCATCATCCGGAAATCGTTAGCCAACCGAGTGCGGTCGGCCTCCGGGAACGTCTTTGGCATCGCGCCGACCGGACGAAAGAATGGATTTTTTTCGACGTTCGTTTCGAGTGCATCTTTGTACGAATTCGGCGCGACCTTCGCGGCTACGCAGCTGAGGGTGATTTTTTCGCGAATTCCGCGGCGCAGGAGTTCGATTTGGTTATCGACGAAGGCTGGAAAGCCCTCTGAACGATGAACGAAATCATCATAGTGTTTCACTGAATTAAACGGGAAGCTCGTCAGATCTGGACTGCTATCGTCCATGTAGCCGTGAAAACGATTTCCCATTTGGGTAAATTGAAGAAGTTCAGAAGGGAAGTCCAAGCCACGTACGGAAAGCCGGATGTCTTCCGAGAAAAGACGGTATGTTTTTAGCTCCTCTCCGGTGAGTTTAGAGGAGCCGACTGTCGCGACTTCGGCGGCAGTCGCCCGGATGAGTGCTTTTTCGCGTGCGAAGAAAGCCGGACTCGCGTAGTCGCCGAATTTTCCGAGATCTTCTTCGACGTTAAAGTAGGGAGCGCTATAGGCATCGAGGTGCTTTACGGCTTCCGAATACCTGGCAACGATCGCGTCGAGCTTTGCGCCCTCCACGGAACCCTTCGGTTTCCTTTCCGACGTATGTGCGCAACCGGTCATCAGAACTCCCAAGCAAATGAGTGACGAAAAAATTTTCATGCCGCGACTCTTACAGGGAATTCCTAATTGAGCAACAGTTGCGCGGGCCGAATAGATGACGATTCCGATCGTCTACGGGTTCTTCAGACCAATCTTCGCGAAAGGAACGCCATTCAGCGGATCCATCACGAAGCCCGTCACGCGACTTGAGACAAGGTGCGAGACAAGCGGGTAGTAAACGGGGATCACGATCGCTTCGTCCTGGACGAGGATCTTCTCCGCCGCGGCAATGAGTTTTACGCGCGCCGGACCAGATGGCGTCGACGAAATTTTTTCGACGAGCTTGTCGTATTCGGCGTTCTTCCATCCCGTCGGATTGTTCGGGTCATCACTCGTAAACGAAGTAAGGTGCCAGATGGGATCCATGAAGGCGGCGCCACGTTGGAAGCGATACAAATTCGGCGTATCCGTGCGAATCGCACTTACGTATGCTTTCCAGTCCATCGTCGAAAGGGAAAGAGTTACTCCGAGTTTTTTCTGAACGTCATTTTGGAGTTTCTCCATGATGACTCCATTCTGGCCATTCGTACTATAGGCGGCAGTGATCGGACCTGGTTCCTTTTTCAGAAGTGCGCCGTTCTTCGCTATATCCGCAATGAGGGATTTCACCATTTTGTCGCCGTTCACGTGACCTTCCAGCGTAGGTGGAATCCAGCTATAGGCTGGAATATTTGCGTTATCGAGGAGTCCGACGGTGCCTACGCGGTCTACTGCAGCCGAAATCGCACGCCTATTTTCTGGTTTATCGAATGGCGGTTTGCGAGCATTAAACGAAAAAAAATAGGTCGCGGCTTGGGGGAAGGACTGGACGAGGCCTTTATCTCGAAAGCGTTTCAGATCGTAGGATGGAATTCGGGTGACAATATCGAGGAGTCCACTTTCGAAAAGTGAAACTGCAGTCGATTCGTCCGGTACGATCCGGAGGAGTACCGGAAGCGCGGTTTTCGTCGCATTCCAGTATTTCGCATTCGGCTCAAGCCTGATCTCAAGATCCGGTTTTTCGCTTGTGATTCGATATGCTCCAGTAGAGGGCGGCGTGGTTGGCCATTTTCCGTGGTTCGAAATGAGGATGTCTTCTCGGATCGGATAGGTTTGGGTGAGCGCAAGGAGATGTGCAAAATAGGGGGTCGGCTTTTCAAGATCAAAAATGACTTTTCCATTTTTGGTGCTCACACCCACCGCATCGACGCTTCCTTTGCCGTCATAGTAGGCCTTCGCCCCTTTGATGACGAAGAGGAGGCTTACGATCTTAGAGCCAGTATGCGGGTTGAGAGCCCGCCGTATTCCGTAAACGAATTGGTCGGCGGTGACGGGTACTCCGTCCGACCACGTCACTCCTTTGCGAAGTGTGACTTCGTAACGGAGTCCGCCGAGTTGGCTCGTCATTTTTTCTGCGAGACTTTTTTCGAGTTTACCCGTCGAGTCGTGAGTGAATAGTCCGTCCATCGTATTTGCGAGAACTTTCGCGGAGTAGTCATCATCCGCGATCGCCGGGTCTAACGACGATGGATTCGCTGCGAGTTGGATTCGAATTTCGCGTGGTGATCGATCGGAACCGAATGCCGAACCGGCCAGTACGACGAGAAGCAGATAGAAAAATTTCATGCTTTCAGTAAAGGAGAAAATTGCGTGGAACGGTAGGGAATTGTCGCGGGCCGACCGGTGACGCTTAGCGTTTCCGGTTTACGGCGCTTCGAAATCGAAGGATGAGGAGTAAATGACCAAGACTCATCTGAAATCGGGTTACGTTGTCAGTGTTCAATCAGGAACCCATTCTTTCCTCGCCGACGTCGAAGCAAAGATCGGCGGGACCGATACGGCTCCCGGTCCACACGAGCTCCTAGAAGCAGCGCTCGCCTCCTGCACCACGATCACCGTCCAGATGTACGCGAATCGTAAGGGATGGAAGCTCCTTTCTTGCGACACGGCCGTTCGATTCACGAAAGAAGACAAAGAGGGTATCGTGCTCGAACGGATGATCGACCTTCACGGCGAACTCGATGAAGAACAGCGGAAACGACTTTTCGAAATCGCCGAAAAATGCCCGATCCACCAAGTTCTGATTCGCGGAGCGAAAATCGAAAGCCGGCTCCTCTAAATGGCTCGCCCGATCGAAACTTCTATCCTCTCCGGAGATCCGGCTTGTAATCCGATCTGTCGAGTTTGCCATTATAAGGACCTCGATTACCCTGCCCAGCTACTCCGGAAGCAGCGCTGGGCGGAGTCGCAGCTCGGTTCGTGGAAGAGCGCGCTTCAAACGATCATTCCGGCTCCGCCGTCCGAACGCCTCGCTTATCGTGCGAAGACTTGGCTCCGGGCGAACGTCGTGGACGGTTCCCTTTCGTTCGGAATGTTTCGCGCGATTCCCGTCGGTCAAAAGTGGGGGAAGCAGTTTGTTTCCTGGGATACCTGTCCGATGCACATCGAAGGGATTCAGGCTACGCTTCCGAAACTTCGCGAGGCGCTCTACCGTGCAGCGCCTGAAAAAATCGCCGAATCGCTCTTCGGGGTCTGGATCGGTGGTCCGCATTTGGTGGTGATCGCGAAAGAGTCGCTCACCACCGAACTCCGAACAATCGACTGGGCGAAGGTGCTTTCTGAGCCGCTTCGCCAGGTCTGGTTTCATCAAACGAATCAAGTCGGACGCAGCACTTTCGGCGAAGGACCGATCGTTCCTATTTTCGGGGAAACCGTTCCGGTTTCAACCCCGATCCGCGCTTTTCGCCAGATTTCGCAGACCCTTCTCGAGCAAGCTCGGACCCTAGCGGTCGCTGCGCTTCTCGCGGAGTCGCCTTCGCTCGTCCTCGATCTCTATTGTGGGACCGGGGAGATCGCTCATAGGCTTCCCGCTAACGTCGGATGGATCGGGATCGAGGCTTCGAAGGATGCTTCCGCTTTCGCGGGCGCGCTTCGCGTGGATGGAGAAGTTACGCATGCCGCGTTTACGGGATTCGTCGAGCATCGCCTTCGCGATGCAAAAGTCTTGGCGCGGATTCCCGATTCGTACTCACTCTACATTAATCCGCCTCGGCCGGGCCTCGGCGAGGCGGGACAGGAACTCGTGCTGAACCTTATTCGGGCTAAACGCCCGAATAAGGTTGTATACCTTTCGTGTAGCGCCTCGTCGCTCGCTCGCGATCTCAGAGCGCTCGAATCGGTCGGGGTGGTCGTTTCGCGCCTTCTCCCATTCGACTTCTTCCCGCAGACCGAACATTTCGAAACGCTAGCCATTCTGAAGACCTAAAAAGCAGAAGGCACCGTCCCTCAGGAGAACGGCGCCTTCTTTTTATTTTGATTTGTGAATGTCGATTCTTAGTCTGCACATCCCAAAGCGATCTGATCGTTCAGGATTTTCTCAACGTTATCTCGGTCCTCCACTCTACCGATCGTGCAACCTTTTGCGATTTTAACGGCCACGTTTTCGCACTCCGATTTCGATTCGCCCCTTCCTCCGGACCATCCGGTATAAATCGGTTCGACTTCGACTCCATTCAACAAGAGAACATCAATAGAACCTACTCCACAGAGGAGATCTCCGATCACGGTCCCGGGAAGTTCGCCGGTCACCACTGTCGGGAGTTCGCACTCCACGCGGCCGGTGCGAAGCGCCTTTCCGAACGCCGTCGAATACCCTTTGTAGTATCCGCGAGCGAGGTCGAGATCTTCGCCGACCCCTGGTTTCGGAGGACG
>JBBQMV010000054.1:0-11440 GCA_038329315.1 Bdellovibrionia bacterium
TTCCGCGAATTTGATCAGGTTACTGTATAGGACGCGACGATCCTCGACTGGTGTCCGTTCCAGATTCTGAATCGTCCGGCGGATTCGGAAGAGAAGCCGCTCGCGGTCCACCGCTTTGGTGCGCATTTCATTTTCCTGAGAACGGAGCGTTTCAAGCGGTTGCCAGGGTTTTCAAGGACTCAAGCACCGTCGTTTCGACCCGGCAGCGTTTCAAATGGGTCACGCCGTCACTGTTTAACTGCCTAGGATGGCCGTAGTAGAAGTGCTTTCCCGTACTTCCACTCGTCCCGGATTTTCCGCCGAGGTTTTTCCCACACTCCCCACAGATCAGTAGCTCCGTCAGAGGAAACGGGTACCGCTTCCATTCGGCGGGTTTGAATTTATTCTTATTCAAAGCCAACCGTTCCTGGACTTGGTTAAAAAGGTCGAGTTCGATCAGCGCCTCCCAGTTCGCCTTCACGACTTCGACCTTCCGGGTACGAACTCCGATCTCCCGAAGTCCGACGTAAGCGCGGTTCGTTAGAATTCGCTGGAGACTCATCACGGTGATTTGCCGGGCGCCCTTCTCGACGCCGTGTTTGTTGGTGTAGCGTTTCGAGAAGATTCCGCGCTTGGCGAGTTCCAGGCAGGTCTTCTGAATCCCCCTCGATTTCAAGGAGTTAAGCACGCAGATCTAAAAGCGGACATTTGCCTTATTACAACCACCGGACATTTGGCTTATTGCCCACAAATAGAGAAAAAGCGCTTCCCATTTACGACTCTATGCGTTATAAGATTGCTCGAAGTTTTACATACTCTGCCAGCCTGGTCGCGATTTCAGGTGCGTGGGTAAACGAAGGAATCGCGGTCGAGCGGAAGCTCGAAAACATTACTTAAGAGCGCGGCTAAACGAAGTCCTGCGGTGCTCGGATAAACAAAGGACTTTGAAACAGGATTAGGAAACTAGTCCTTTCGTTCCCCTAATAAGGAAGGACTCACCCATGTTCAAAAAACTAAGTACGATATCTATATTGGCATTAACTCTGCTGAACAATAGCTTTGCCTCTACAACTCCCGTCGAACACGCCTATGAGCTTCTGGCTGAATGTACCGCCACTGCTTCTTCCGTCGGTTACGGCAATTCTACATGTCAATACAACATCCGAATGGCGAAATTCATTCTGCAAAAGGTCACTCACGAAGAGACATTCTCCGATCTCTTTCCGAAATATGATCAGTGCCTTTCCAGCGGAATGAAAAGTAGCGGCGGACTTGTGGCAGATACAGACGGCGCGGCAATAAGGTGCGCAAAGGCATTCTACCCTTATATTACACAAGAAGAATGTGGTCTTGGGAGAAATGCTATCAGCATGATGAAGGCGGCAAGAGAACTAATGAAGGTTTGCCAGCAGTCGAAATATTAGCACTAAACCTCCGCGCGATCGCTGATCGCGAGACTATATGAAATCGAAACGGGCTTGCTGGAGAAATTCAGCGGCCCGTTTTTCGTTTCCGCTAGGCCGCCATCTTGAAATGAATCTTCGCTCGCACGCCTAAAGCCGAAAGGATTCGGAGCATCAGATCCGTGGAGATATCGCCGGTATTCCGGTTTACAAGCGCGGTCACCCGGGTCCGAGACGTATGGGCAAGCTTCGCGACCTGGGCATGGGTCAGAGACTTGTGTTTCATCACTTCGACGATCTTATCGTTCAGGTCGCTTCGAATCTCGATCTCAAGCCCGTCGGCAGGAGTGAGTCCGAGTACTTCCGCGAGTTCCTTCGCCGAGCGGGCGACGATTCCTTTAGTCTTTTTCATCGAGCAACTCCTTCAGTCGTTTCTTTCCTAAATCCAATTCACTTTTAGGCGTCTTCTGGGTCTTCTTCGTAAACGCGTGAAAAACCAACACCTCGTCCACGAGCCTCGCCAGATAAAACACCCGGTAAGCGCCGCTCCGGTCTTTCAATCGAAGCTCTTCAACGCCCACCCCAACGGAAGGCATTGTTCGCGAGAGCGGCATTCCTAACTTCTCGCCTTTCTGCAAATCGAAGATCGCCTTTCCAAGCTCCCGACGAACCTCCTCCGGAAAGTCCTGGATGGCGGCTCTAGCTCGGGGATGGAATCGTGCGGACTTCACATTTATATAGTCCCATATCTGGGACATTAGGTCAACCCTGGATTTTTGTGGGAGGTTTGCCGCGCAAAGCTTTCCGAAGTCCCGATAGCGTCCGCGACCTCGTAATAGCTCCCATAGCGGTCATAGAGCGCCCGTAGCTCGGTCAAGTTGAGGATTTTCGGCTCAGGGTAGGCCTCGAACTCGAAACAAATCACGGCCCGCGGCCCAAAATTTCGTTCGTCTACTTCGTCTACTTCCGCACCATTTTTTTTCAAGTCCCTGGGGTTCTGCGTTCTCCGGTTCTCACCTCTCCGATAAGCGCTGGATATTCCAATCATTTACAGACCCCTGAAATGAGCGATTGCAACGCGTCAATATTCCCGCTTTAATCCCTAAGAGCTCGATGGATCGGGCTTCCCCCGCACATCGGAAGTGAGACGGTATGACCCGAATTTTTCTGTTCTCGATGATCTTCGGATTTCTCCTCGGCTACACCGTCCGGGCCCATGCCGCCGAACCCACGAATACGCTGACGGCCGACCTCAGCTACGGGCCGTCGTCGGTTTCCGATTCGACCGCGCCCGACCTCGATACGAAGGGAAATTTCCGCGAGGTACTCGCGATGATGAACCGCTCGACCGCACGCTGGAATTTCGGAGCCGGAATCGGCTTCTTCGCAAGCGACCTCACCGGCACGAGCCACGCGGGCTCGGGTAACGGGCTCGCCCTGTCGTCCTATTCGCGAAGCCTCGCCGGTGAAGCCGCCCGGCTGGCTGTGCACTATCGAATCACCGATCACCTCGAAGCCGGTCTGACCGCTGATCTTCTTTTCGGGAGTAACGTGAGCTTCAGCTCGAGTCTCTTCGATTCTTCGAGCACGGCCTGGCTCGCCGGAACCGAAGTCCTCTATGAATTCGGAAAGGGATTCGGAAAGGGATTCGAAATCAAAGCCGGCCTTCGCTACTTCGCAAGCCTAAGTCTCGCGGATCGACGCCTCGACGCCATCCAGGCCGTTCTTGAAGCAGGGCTACCACTCTAACAGATATTCGCGAGATTCTTTTCGAGAATCGCGAGGACTTCGGGGAAGTTTTTCCGGCCGAGACCGATGCGGAAAAACTTCTCGTCCGAATCAAAATATTTTCCGGTAATCAGCATCAATCCTTCGCGCTCAAGGAGCCTCTTCGCGAACGGCTCCATGCTCGCGCCATCGGCCCGCCACGGGAACGCCATCGTGCCACCGGTGGGCGGCACCCACCGAAACGAATCGGGATTTCGATTTAGAAAGCCCGCAAACGCTGCTTCGTTCGTCGCCACGATCCCGCGATTCCGGTCCATCAATCGGCCCGAGTGGCGAAGCGCGAGCGCAGCTAACCACTCGGTGACGATCGGGTTACAAATCGTCGTATAGTCTTTCTGCTTTTCCATCGCGGCCATGACTTTCCGGTTCTTCGTCGCGATCCAGCCGACGCGAAGTCCCGCGAGCCCGTACGCCTTCGACATCACACCAAGCGAGATCGCATTTTCGTAAAGGTCCACCGCGGCTGGAAGACGATCGGTCGACCTCGCTTCGAGCCCCCGGTAAACTTCATCCGAGAGAAGGAGAATCCCCCGTTCACGGAGTAACTCGATGAGAGCGCGGAATTCCACCTCGGGCATGACGTAGCCCGAAGGGTTATGCGGAAAATTTACGACCACGAGTCTCGTATTCGGGCGAAGGAGCGTTTTCAGTTCCTCGAGATCTAAACGCCACCCCGCTTCGGGTTTCGCCCGCCAAAGGGAGACTTCCGCACCCAGGTTCCGCGGGACCGAATAACTCGACTGGTAGCCCGGAAAGTGTGTGACCACGTGGTCACCTGGTCCGATCAGCGACATGAAGAGATTCAAAATCGGTTCCTGCGCGCCCGTATGGGCCAATATATCCGCGTCTTCGACGGTCGTATAGAGCTTCCGGATCTCCGAGCGGAGCTGCGGAATTCCCCGCGAATCGGAATAGCCGAGCCAAAGCTCTTCGAGCTTTTCGCGACTTCCGGGCTCGAAATCCAATAACTCACTCAAATGGATCGACTCCGAATCCGAGCACGAAATCAGGTGTTTCGCGGTGAATTCGTGTTTAGCGAAGAAACGCTCGAGTTTGAAATCTTCAAAAGGCATTTTTAGGCGGCACTCGTTTCGGGCAAACCCGCAAGCGCGTCCGCGAATTCCGGATCGTGCGTCATCACCAGCCGTGTCGCTTCTTCGCCGAGACCGTATTTTTGGAGCGATTCAACGGCGTAGGTCAGAAAAATTTCCTTCTTTACGCCGACCGAAAGCGCACGATCGAACGCCTTGACGGCGTCATCATTCTTATCGGTCATCAGGAGGTAGCGACCGAAGATCGCAAGCGCCGCGCAGACGTGCTGCTGCACTTCGGCGTTCTTGTCTTCCTGTCCCTCGTACACTTCGTACCAGGTCAGAAGATCATAAAAATTTCCAGTCTTCACCGCCATCCGAATCACGAGCTTTAGCCGCTCGATATTATCCGGGAAAATTCCGACGAGGCGACGAAGGACTTCATAGCTTTCATCGATTTTCTGCTGCGTATAGAGAAGGTCGAACATCGCCTTCAAACATTTACAGTGAATCTGGTTCAGTAAAATTCCCTGCATGAACTCCTGGCGCGACTCATCGAGGAGACGCTTCATGAGCATCACTTGTCCGGCATAAAAATGGGCCGATGACGGCGCCGCACCGAGGTCCTTCGCTTTTTCGAATAATTTTTCAGCTTGCTCGAGATCACCCTCGTAAAGGCGCGCTTTCCCGAGATTCAGGATCTTCCGGAATTCGTCGGGCTGGATCTTTTCGGAGAACGCAGACATAAACTCGCCCTTGAACTCTTCGCTCGAGAACGGCTTTAGGCAGAATCCGTCGACGTCCGTCTCGACTGCGCGACCGACACCCGCTTGGGACGAGTTTTGGCTCACCAGAAACACGAAGACGCTTTCCGCAGGAAGCTTCGCAAGAAGATCCTGAATTCCTTCGAGCGTACGTATGCCGAGCGAGTCGTCGTAAAGAACGGTAGTGACACCCTCTTCCTTCACGAAATGGAGGGCTTCCGGCGCGTCCTTCGCCATGAAAATCTTACGGGTATCGAAACCTAGATCGCACGCGAGCTTGAGCAGAAACGCCCGATGCACGGGGTCCAGATCAGCGATCAAAAGCTTGCGATCCCGAAGGATTTCCTTGGGATCCGGGCTCTCGATGGTCTTTTTGGAAGAATCACGCCCCTTTTGCATACTTAAAAAAATCCTTCAGCTCCTTGAACCGTTTCGCGACCATCTTCATCGCCGCTTCGAACCGAGTCCGATTCCCTTTATCGAACGTCACACTGAGGAGACCGCTTTCGTGGTTCGCATGGACGAGCGCTTCGATCCGCATCAGATAATTTTCTTCGCCGTGGGTGATATCGGCTTCGATCGTAACGTGATCGCCGGCTTGCCAGCCTTCGGCAGCGCACTCGAAGGTCGCACGGTCACCATCGATTTCGAGGGCATGCATCGAAAACGCCTGTTTCAACACCTCGCCGTTCCGAGCGACGGCTTTGAACGCGAGGCGCACCTTCGTGAACGATCCTTTTCCCGGATTTACGGCCGGGTGAGAAAACTTACGGAGGCCGAAAATCGAAGAAACTTTTCCGTCCGGCGTAAGCGCGTCGCGCCGACCAAGGCGGGTTTCCTTTTCCATCGCCTTTTCAAAAAAGTCCGAATCGGACTTTCCGCGAACCAGGAAGTCGGCCCGATTTTCTGGCGTTTCGACCAGGCGATTCGGCCACTTTACTGCGAAAACTTCCGCCACCCGGTGACGAAACTCATCGCCCTCGTAAGGACGGAAGATAATTCCGTCGATTCGCGCCTCGGCCGCGAACTGGACGAAATCCGGAGTGGTGCCTTCGGTGATCGCGAAGAAAAAGAAACCAAGTTCCCCGAAGTTCCGATTCAGAGTCGCGTGTATTTCCCGAAAGCCGGCTGTTCCGAGTGATTCATCAAGAAAGAGGATCGACGATTTTTTTTCGGCCATGAATTCGAGAGCCTGGGTCGCATTTTTCGCGTGGTAGATTTGGCTCGCGATGAATCCAGTTTCAACAAGGGCCGTTGAAAGTGCGGCGAAACGAACAGGATCGCTATCGGCGACCACCACCCACTCGTTTTCGACCCACTCTTTCTGAATTCGATCCATTGCCTACGCGCCTTTCGCGACGAGAAAAAAGTCTTTTAGTTCGAGTTGGCGTTGCGCAACCAACTTCAAAATTACCGCTAGGTCGCCGAGCGCGCCCCCGGTAAACGAGCCGACGACCAAACACCCTGCCCCTTCGATCGACTGGACGGACTCCACGACCCATTCGAGGTCAAATTTCTTTTCGACATCTCCGAGGCGAAACTCGACCTTAAACAGGAATTTATCGGCTTGGACGATGGATGCGTTCGGAAATTCAAAAGCCGAACGGCTTACTGTCATTTCGATGACATGGAGCAGATCTTTTTTCGCGATCTCGACGCCGTTTCGGAAACTTGGGCGCACTTCGAGGATCATGCGATCGAAGCTCTTTGCACCAGAAACGAGGCCGACCTGCTGAATATCCTCTAGGCCCACTTTTCCGCCAACCTCTTCGTCCGACTTCAGTGCATTTCGCCATTTCGCTTTGGCCGCCGTCGTGTCGACACGAATATCTTTCCCTCTGAAACCGAATCCGACTGCACCGGTGTGGTCGTTCCAGTCGGCGGGAGTTTCCTCGACCGCGCCGCTCCCGGCGTATCCCGCGGCGGCCGTACTCGCCGGCATCGCGCCTGACGGCATGAAGTCCATGGCCTCGACGCTCGAATCTTCGCGAGACGGCTCGAAGTTGCCGCGAATCTCGCTCGAGGCACCCTCGGCCTTCGAGAGCTTCAGCGAAGCTTCCAGAGAGGCTTGGATCTTCGGCAAGAAGGTCCGCGAAACTTCAGAGTTCTCGAAAACTTTCAATCGTCCGGTTCCGAGCGGGTCGATCCGCACGAATTCTGGTTCCGACTGTCCGTCCGCGTAAAACGCGAGGTACGGCATCTTCGAGACGAAAGCCCAGAGATTTTTCTGCCAAACAAATTCCGGCTGTCGTCCGAAAAAAAGCCAACGCCCGGGTTTCGGCATGAACGTGGTGTCCGTCGAAACGCGCGGTTTCCAATCCCAGCCCTTTTCGCCATTTCTTTCGTACTTCGTCTCTTCCCAAATTCCAGCTGCAGGACCGGGCCCGAGCATGTCGATCAGCCAACGACCCATAACGTTCCGAAGGTTTTTCGCGCTCGGAATCCACCAGAAGTCGCCCGCATGCTCGGCGGATTTCTCCCACTGAATTTCGCTCGACGATTGGTTTTGGGCGGCGGGACGGCCCCGGCCAGCGTCATTTCCGACGACCGTAGAGGCGCGGATGTTTTGGTTCTGGAGGCGTTGAAAAGTTTGGGTAATCACGAGGAAGGCGTTTTTAATTTTGTGGTTCAGCGCCTTGATACTCGTGTTGAAATCGAGGATTTCCTGCGCGCCCTTCGCTTTTAAGAGCGCGATCACGCGGGGGTGATTCATTCCGTTAATCACCATCGCGCGGAGGAGTCCGCTCTGAAGCCGGCCCTGAACCTGGGTCAGGATATTCAGAACTTCGACGAGCTCTTCCTTTTGGTGGAGAGTCAGAATGAGCACCGTCATGGTCGTCGCTTCGACGGCCTTCAGAACTCCGGCGGACTCCTTCAAAACTTCAAACTCGAGACGGCCCTTCTGACCTTCCAATTGCTGAACGAGAGCCGCCATCACCGGCGGTTGGGCCGTATTTTTCGTGTAGACCACCATCTTCACGCGGTCGGTATTCGCGTTGGCAGCGGCTGAATCAGATTTCGAGACGGGTTCCATCTAGAAACATTTCGGTTCGTGCCCCGGATTGCTTAATGCCTTCCTAAAGAGTTCCTGCGTTTTCCTCTGATTTTTTCGGGAAACGTCAAAAATCGAACAGCAGATTAGTGCGTGGCGAGCGGCTTCGCCACCGCCGCAGCGTCGTTCATACGATCGACGATTTCGGGAAGGGTCACCGTTTCGAGTTGGTTCTTCGGGTCCTTCAGGTAGGCCATGACCTGTTCACTCGCGATGACCGACTGCGGATGCACATCGTGAAAGAGAATCACTCCCCGTCCGCCCGTTTGAATCGCTTTCAACGTCCGCTTCACGATCGACGCCGGATCATGATCCTGCCAATCAAGCGTATCGACGCTCCAGTGGACGTGGATCGCGTTTGCGGCGGCAATCTTCTTACGCACCTTCGCGACCGAAACGCCGGCGCCGTAGGGCAACCGAAAGAACGTCGGGCGATTACCCATTTTTTCGGCGTAAACCGCCATCGCCTGATTGATCTCGCAGTCTTGCTCGGCGTCGTTGTCCTTCGGCACTTCCGAATGATAGTAAGAGTGGGACCCGACCGCGTGTCCCGCTTCTCGTTCCGCGAGCGCGAGTTCCGGATAGACCGTCGAGGGTCGATTCTTCCGAATATTATAGGTCGACGTCGAAACGACTTGTCCTTTTTTGTTCAAGACTTTGATCGTGCGTGGGCCGACGCCCGGACAATCGGCGCGGTCGATTTGCTGCGAGAGCACGAAGAACGTCGCCTTTACGTCGTGCTTCTTCAGATTCTCGAGCACGGCCTTCGTGAGACTCGGCTCGGTTTTTGATCCGCCGTGGGGACCATCGTCAAACGTAAGGGCCCAGACGCCCTTCGGAAAAGTCGTGCCGAAAATATTTCCCGGCTTCCCGGCATCTGGATAAATCACTTTTCCGACCGGCACACTTTGGGGTAAACGGTCGACCAAATTTTTCCACTGTTCGCGAACCGCAGCCCCCCGGGCCCTCACGATCGCCGCGATCGAGGCCCCGCGCTCGCCGACTTTCGGTTCGAAGGCGCGAAATGCGAGCGAATCTTTCACGAGTCCGTGGGCCATCGCCATGACCTTTAACTGCCGGCTCTTTTTCTGCAGGTAATCCGCGAATCGACTCGAGAAGTTCGCGGACGTCGCCCGTTCGACCGGAGCTCCGCAGGAAGCGGCTACGCTTTGGAGTTCTTCGATATCCGTTTCCGTCTCGGCGAGTGCGAGCATTTCGTAACCGCGGCCCTGGAGGCGCTCCGAGATAGCGCTTTTCCACTTCCCGAGGTATTCGTGCGCGACTTGCTGGATCAGTTCGAGCCCTCGGGAACGGTCTCCGCCGGTCCCAAGCCAAAGACGGTTCAGCAGTGCCCTCGCAATTTCGTGTGCAGCGAGGCGCGCGAGGTCGTGCCGAATAAAATAAAGCGAGTGAAGTTCGGAGTAGACGGGATTCGTCCGCATGATGAACTCGAGCGACTGACCTTGGTCGAGAAGCCGGTCGTAGGTATTCAGAAGCGTCTGGCCGTAAGCGTACGCGTCCGCCATCGCAAGCGCGATCGCGCGAGAGCGTGCCTCACCGACTAAGCCATCGAATGAGTGCGCAAGCTCGGGATCGAGATTCGCGGCCGGATCGTCGTTCTCGTCGTAGCCTTGGAACAGCTGAGTCTCGCTAATGCAGTCGAGTCCGTACTTACTCGCGACCGAAGCTGGCGAGCGACTCGGCGACTCGGTCGGTGACTCGGTCGGTGACTCGGTCGGTGCGAATGACGGAGATGCGCATGCAAAGAGTCCGAGCGTCGCCGCAAGGATCACCGTATTTTTCACGTTGAATCGAATCGAACCCTTCAACAAATACCACCCCACCGGTTTAAGTATGCCCGACTTTTCGATAACGCGTATCGGTGCAAAACCGGATTTTCGCTTGTCATTCCGTCAATTTCCCGTCACCGTTTACCCAACCCAAAGACTTCAATTCTAAGGAGACCCTTCGCATGTCTAAATTTGTCCGCAGTACCCGGCTCGCCGTCGTTCTCATCGGCGCGCTGGTCGTTTCTTCATCGGCGATGGCCGCCGGTTTCGAAAAGTCGCTCACCTGGTCTGCAAAGTCGGCCGCCCAAGGCGGAGCCGTTGTCGGATCGGTCGCTGGCGCAGAAGCTCTTTATTTTAACCCCGCCGGACTCTCCGATTCCTCTACGAAAGGCGAAATCTCGGCGAACTTTTCGCCGACTTTTTCCCAATTCCAAGGCGTGAACCCGTTCAGCACCGCTGGCTCCATTAAAGGTACGACGGGCTTCTCTCCGGTTTTCGGCCTGGTCGGCTCCTTTAAGCCAACCCCTAAACTTGGGATCGGCTTCGGATACTATGTTTCCGGCGGAACGAAGGCGAAGTTCGAAGACCTCGACTACTCGAACTATAACGCGAATTTCGACAGCCTCCACCCGACCGTCGAAACGAATCTCGCAGTCACGGAAGCCGCGCTCGGCGCCGGCTATGAAGTGATGCCGGGTCTGAAGATCGGTCTCGCCTGGCGCGTCGTCATGGTGAACGCGAACTTCTCGACCGTCACTACGAACGGATCTTCTATTCTCCGCGAAACGGACATCAACAATATCAAGGCAACCCGCTGGAACGCGTTCAAGCTCGGCGCCCAGTATGAAGAACCGAACCACCGCTGGGGTCTCGGCGCGGCGTTTCGTTCGTCGGTCGATTTCACGGCCACCGGCGATTCGATTTTGAAATCAGAGACGAGCGCAGCGGCGACGAACTACACGACGACCGACACCGGCAAGAGCTACGTCTCGAACACGTTCCCGTACCAGCTTAACCTCGGTGGCTGGACGCGCGCGACGGAACTCGTTCGCATCGGTTACGAATACAGCTACACGCACTACAACTCCGACCAGGGTCTCGTGATCCAAAACGGCGTGACGGGCGTTTCGACGATCACCCAAAACTGGAAGAACATGCATGTCGTCCGTCTCGGTATGGAATATACCGGAATGGCGATGCCGATTCGCGCCGGTTATGCGTACACGTCGGCGGTCACTCCGACCGATCGCGCTCGCAGCACCTTCGCGAGCCCTGGCTCCGGACACGCACTCGCGGTCGGTACCGGCTTGATCCTCGCGAACAACATGGACCTCGACGGCGCGCTCGAATACTCGTTCGCCGGCGGCACCGGGAAGAACGTCTCGACCGAAGTGGCGAACGACAGCGATTTCAAGTCACACGCTTACGTCGCGCACCTGAGCGCGAAGTACCGCTTCTAATTCGACCGTCTTTCTTCGCTCTATTCTTCATCAAAAGGCCCGGTGGGATCTTCCCATCGGGCTTTTTCTTTCTACACAAACCGCGGCTCCCGAACGGCCCTCATAACGCGTAGAGTTTTGTGCGCTTCTGTTCACTCAGGTATTCGCAATCGCAGTAATTTTTCGCAGTCTTA
>JBBQMV010000055.1:0-11295 GCA_038329315.1 Bdellovibrionia bacterium
ACATGGTTGAGTGCCATATCGACGTCATGAGTCGGGTCGAAAACGCCGTAAACTGGCTTTCACGCGTCCGCTATCATCTGGTGGTCATCGACCTTCCGAGCCCCACCGCTTTCGTCGAACGCATTAAGCGCCTCCACCCGGAATCGTCCGTGATCGTCATTTCCGAGCACGCGACGATCGAGGAAGCAGTGAATATGATCCGTGGCGGTGCCGAAGACTATCTGAAGAAGCCTATCCATCTCGATACTTTTCGACTCGCGGTTCGCCGCGGGATCGATCGGAAGACGCTTTTCGAAGATGACGGCGTCTATTCGAAGTACTTAAACCTGGTGAACAGCTGCCAAATGATTTCGGCTTCGATCGACGAACCTCGGGTCTTCTCGATCGTACGGAGTTATCTCACTCGCGAACTTCGTGCTTCACAGTCCTGCGTCGCTTCGTTCGACGAAAAGGGCGAGATGAAGATCGAGGATACGGATCAGTCGGGCGAGAACAGCATGGCGGAAATGTTCGAAATTTCTGCGAAGACCGCGAAGGTACCGGGCGCACTCGGAGATAAGAAGGTTTCGGTATTCGTCGACCGTACGGCGATGACTCCGGCCGTTTTCGCATTCGAGTTCCAATGCGTCGGCGATCGAAAGTTCTATTTCATCGCACTTTCGCCAAAGAAACCGGAAGCGTACGAAGAGTTCGAATCTCGGTTGAAGATCCTGCGTGCCCAGATCGATGTGACCGGCCAAAACATCGTACGCTACCGTGATGTCCAAGAGATGGCCTACGTCGATGACGTCACCGGTCTCCATAATACGCGCTACCTTTCGACGGTGCTCGATCGCGAAATCGAGAAATCGAAGACCACTGCGAGTTCGTTTGTTGTGCTCTTCATCGACGCGGATAAGTTCAAACTCGTGAACGACCAGCATGGACACGTTAACGGTTCTAAGTTACTCCTCGAGCTCGGGCAGCGGTTGAAGACTTACGTTCGGGATTCCGACGCGATCGTCCGGTACGGGGGGGACGAGTTCGTCGCTATCCTTACGCCCTGCGATCTCGCGATGGGAAAAATCGTCGCCGAGCGGATTCGGAAATCGATCGAAGCATACGAGTTCCTGAAGGATGACGGGCTCACTCTGAAGGTGACGGTCTCGATCGGCGTCGCGGTCTTTCCGGACCACGCGAGCACGAAGGAAGAGATCATCGAACAAGCCGATCATGCGATGTACGTCGCGAAAAAAGAAAGTCGGAATCGCGTTTACGTCGCCGAGCCCCGCAAAGGGGATCACCATGCCTGATTCAACGGCGCCGACTGAGAATCGCCGGCGATACAAACTCGTCGTCTCGGACTTTCATCTCGGCAAAGGACGTTACTTCCGAGACGGTACCCAGAACATTCTCGAAGACTTTATCTATGACCGCGAGTTCTCAGAATTCCTCGCGTACTACCGGACTGGCGAATTCGCCGATGTCGACGTCGAGCTCATTTTGAATGGCGACATTCTAAATCTACTCCAAATCGACTACTACGGAGTGCATACGCATCTGTTTACCGAACGCTCCCAAATCTTCGCCGTGCGGAAAATCATCGAGGGCCATCCGGAGTTTTTCATGGCGCTCCGTCGCTGGAGCACTACGCCTGGTCACACGATCGTTTACGTGATCGGAAATCACGATGTCGGCATGATCTTCGAAGGGGCCCAACGAGTTTTCTCCGAAGCGGTCGGCGAGGCCGTGCGCTTCTTCTCGTCGAACTATTCGTTCGATGGTGTTTGGGTCGAGCACGGGCAGCAGTATGAGCGGTTCGCCCGGCTAAACTTGAAGCGCCCGTTTATCACGCGCGGAGTGCCCGAACCGGTGCTTGATTTGCCGTGGGGTTCGCTCTTCGTCGCCGTCTTCCTGCCGAAGCTGAAGCAAGAACGGGCACACCTCGATAAGGTTCGCCCGTTCGGCGACTTCATGGTTTGGAGTGTTTTTCACGACTTCTGGTGGTCGATTAAGTCGGGCATTCGCACCGTGTTCTTCACCCTCGAGTCGCTCGTCTTTAAAACGCGCTACCAGATTAAAAAAGGGGTGCGTGCGCGCTGGGATATCTGGCGGGAGATCGTTCTGTATCCTCCCTTCGATAAGATTGCGTTTAAAATTCTGGATGAACACGCCGATGTAAACGCGGTGATTTTCGGACACACGCACGTTCTCGCGTACCGGCAGTACCGCGAGGGGAAAGAATACTTCAACGAGGGGACCTGGAACGAAGTCACGAACCTTCACCTCGCCGAGTACGGAACGAAAACTCGGCTGACCTACGCGTACATCGAATATCCAATGGGCGGAGATGGATCCGTCCGCGCGAAGCCGCTCGTGCGCCTAAAGGAATGGAAGGGTGTTTGGCGTCCCGAAATGGAAATTACCGTTTAAATAATTAACACATCAAGTCATCCTTGAGGGGAGCCTCGTCTTCGACTAAGCTGGGGTTCCATGAAGGGTTTGTCATGAGGGTCCTGGCCGTTATTCCCGCCCGATACGCATCGGTCCGGCTTCCCGCAAAACCTCTCGCCGATATTCACGGCAAACCCATGATCCAATGGGTTTACGAACGTGCGAAAGCTTCGCGCGCAGTCGACCGCGTGATCGTCGCGACCGACGACGAACGGATTTTAAAAGCCGTTCAAGCGTTCGGCGGCGAAGCGATGATGACCTCGCCCGAAATCAATTCCGGGACGGACCGCGTGGCGGCTATCGCCGATCACGTCGACGCCGATGTTTATGTGAATATTCAGGGCGACGAACCGCTCATGGAAACCGCTGCGATTACCGCGGCGGTCGAACTCGTAACTTCCGGGCGGTTTCAAATGGGAACCGCGATGACCCCGATGCGCGATCCCGAAGATCTTTCGAACATCGCGGTCGTGAAAGTGATCGCCGACATTGATGACCGCGCGATTTATTTTTCGCGCCATCCGATTCCGTATTCGCGTGGGGATGCGCCAAAGGACATCGTTCCAGACGGACAACCAAGCCCGTTTGCTTGCCGCCGCCACGTCGGTCTCTATACTTACACCAAGGAATGCCTCTTCCGAATTCGAGCGTTACCGCAGAGCCCGTGGGAAAAGGGTGAGATGCTCGAACAGCTGCGCGCGATGGAAGACGGAATCGCAATCGGAATCAAAGAAGTCGACTTTCTCTCGATCGGCGTCGACACGCCGGACGAACTCGAGAAGGTCCGTAAAATTTTAGATAAACGTTCTCCGGGGAGAATCTAAGGTATGGCGAAGCAGAAAAAGTTCATTTTCGTAACCGGCGGCGTCCTCTCGGGAATCGGTAAGGGTATCGCGGCATCCTCGATTGGAATGCTCATGGAGCAACGGGGAATTAAAGTCACCATGGCGAAGATGGATCCGTATCTGAACGTCGATCCAGGTACGATGTCGCCGATCCAGCATGGTGAAGTTTTCGTGCTCGATGATGGAGCGGAAACCGATCTCGACCTCGGCCATTATTCGCGCTTCGTCTCCGGCGCGAATTTTTCACGGAAGAACAGCTTCACCACCGGTCGGATTTACGACACCGTCATACGCCGTGAACGTGCGGGCGGATATCTCGGAAAAACGGTCCAAGTAATTCCGCACATCACTGACGAAATTAAGACTCACATCCACGCGGCCGCGGCGGACGCCGACCTTACGATCGTCGAAGTCGGCGGAACCGTCGGCGATATCGAAGGCCTCCCGTTCCTCGAAGCCATTCGCCAAATGAAGGTCGAGTACGGTCCCGAGAACGTCATGTTCGTTCACTTGACACTCGTTCCGTTCATCGCCGCTTCGGGCGAATTGAAAACGAAGCCGACCCAGCACTCGGTTCGCGATCTTCGTGAAATCGGGATTCAGCCGGACATCCTTCTCTGTCGCGCGGACCGCAAGATCCCGCAGGATGCGAAAGAAAAAATCGGTCTGTTCTGCAATCTTCCGGCAAACTGTGTATTCTCATCGGTCGACGTGACCTCAATCTATGAAGTTCCGCTTCGTTTCCACGAAGAAAAACTCGATGAGAAAATCGCCGAGCGTCTTGGAATCTGGGCTTCGGCGCCGGATCTGACGAAATGGAAAAACATGGTCGAGAAGATCCTTCATCCGAAAGGGGCGGTCCGAATCGGGATTGTCGGAAAATATACGGACCTTCACGAGAGCTATAAGTCTCTTTCCGAAGCGCTCATCCACGGCGGCGTCGCGAATGATGTTAAGGTCGAGGTCGTATATATCGAAGCCGAAGAAATCGAGAAAGGGAATCTCGATTCGTTGAAAGCGATCGACGGGATTCTCGTTCCCGGCGGATTCGGCGAGCGGGGAACCGAAGGAAAGATTCGGGCGATCGAATACGCGCGGACCGAAGGTGTTCCATTTTTCGGAATCTGCCTCGGTATGCAGCTCGCCACGATCGAATTTGCACGGAATGTTTGCGGAATCAAAGACGCGAACTCTGCGGAATTCCGGCCAGAGGGAAAGTCGAACGTCATCGATCTCATGGAATCCCAAAAGGGAATCACCGACAAGGGTGGTACGATGCGCCTCGGTGCTTATGACTGTCTCATTACGCCGAAGTTTAACGGGAAGCCGACGAAAGCTTTCGTCGCATACGGAAAAGAGAAAATTTCCGAGCGGCATCGCCATCGGTTCGAGTTTGCGAACTCATACCGCGACGCGATTTCCGCCAAGGGACTGCTCATCTCCGGAAAGAATGTGAATTCGAAGACGGGCGAGGAGCTCGTCGAGATCGTCGAACTTCCGGAACACCCTTGGTTCGTCGGGTGCCAGTTCCACCCGGAATTCCTCTCGAAGCCGATGTTCCCGCACCCACTTTTTTCGGCCTTCATTAAAGCTTCGAAGGAAGCTTCGATTGCCGAGCAGAAGCCTTTACCTGGCATGAAGCAGGAAAAAGGCAGCGAAAAGAAGACGGTGAAGCGGCCCGAGCGCGGCGCGCTCGCCTCGCAAGACAATCTGCTTTAGGGTTCGCGGTCCAACCCGAATTCCGATCAGTTCGTCGAGTTTTTCGGCTTACGAACGCCCCAGTATTTAAAGCAATCGATCGGGTTACCACCGAGTTCGCCACAGGTCGGCCAAGTCGTGGCGGCCGGCTGCCCAGATAATTCGTCGAGCCAAGAATGACCGGCGATATTCAGTTCGGTGGTGCCGTAATATTTAATCGATTCGCGGATGCTCTGGTAGTTCGTCTGAAGTTGGCCGAGGACCCAGATCATGTCTTTCGAAGGATCCTTCGCCGAATGATTGAGTTCTTCGAGTCGATCGACGGATTCCGCCGCATCGATCGCATGAATCCGGATCATGCCGGACATCTTTTGTTCGACGATAAGTTTGAACAGTTCCTGAGCATCCGGGAAGCTTTGGCGGATGCATCCCATCGAAGCCGGACGGCCGAGTTCGCCGTAGTGCGGAGTTGAGTGAATGAAATAGCCGCCCTTGATCCAGAGCGCCCAGTACATCTGGGAGTTGTTGTAAGATTCCGATTTCACCCATGGGTAAGCCACCGTGGTGCTGGCGATCGTGCCGTCGGTTTGCTTCATCTTTTTATCATACGTGAGCGCGTCGAGGCGGTAGTTCCCCGGCGGCGTCGACTTCATCGAAAGGCGAGTCATCGGTTCGCCGGTCTTCGGGTCCGTCATGACGTTGCCTTCGGCATCTTTCACGGCGACGGCGATCTTTTTTTCGATCCCTCCGGAAATGATGTAGGCCTTGAATGGTGCTCCGTCGAGCGAGGCGATCGCGAATTCACGACCCGCAAGGTTTGCGAAACGCTTCTTTGCTTCGGCCGTCCGGCTTTCGGGAGTCATGTCGTCTGCATTGGGTACGAGCGCCGGCGTGTATTCATCGAGGAACTCGCCGAGAACCGGGCGCTTCACACTGCGGCGGAAAATATCGACGTTCACGCGGAAATCTTTGAAGTGATCCGGGGCGACGACCCGAGTTTGGGGAATGGCTTTCGAAATGCCATTTCCGTCTTGAAAAGGTTGGTCGTCCGTTTGCGGAAGGCCGTATTGCTTCGCGAGATCTTCGGGAGAAGCTTCGTCGTTATTTGTCAGCACGATATCGTGCGCACCGAAGCGTGCGTTCGAGTGTACCGGGTGGGAAATCCGAGCTGCAGGGCCGGCTCCGAAACCGCTTCCGCCTGCGTGGGCCGAGAAACTTGAAAGTACGGCTCCGACCAAAATTCCCGCAGTCAGCGCGGCAAAAGGTTTAAGCGACGAAAGGATGCGAGCATACGACTTCGGCATGGGGAGTACCTCGGACAAATCGGGGTTGAGACGGCGACCGGGTTGTATAATACCCGAGTAATCTTGTCTAACTTAAACTGGACTAAAATAGTCAGTCTAATTATTGCAAACTCGGATCCCGAACCGTCGGAAACTTCAATGATTTCGGGAATTAACGGACGAGGAGTTTCGGACTCGACCGGGCTAGTTTACGGAACTCGAGCATCTGGCGGACGAAGGTTCCGACGTGTTCGAGGTAGAAGGCGTTCGGACCGTCGCTCTTTGCGAGCTCCGGACGTGGATGGCACTCCATGAAGAGGCCATCGGCTCCCGCCGCCATCGCCGCGCGGGCGAGGACTTCGATCATTTCGCGCTTCCCGCCGGTCGACTTTCCGCCCGCGCCACCGCCGGGAGATTGGACGCAGTGAGTGGAGTCGTGGATCGTCGGCACGCCGAAACCAGACATCACTTGGAAGCTCGTCATGTCGACGACGAGCGCGTTGTATCCGAAGCTCGATCCGCGTTCGGTCAGACAAAGCCAGTCGGGCTTGCCTTTGATTCCGATTTTTTCTTCGACCGCACGACACTTGTCGACGATGTTCTTCGTGTCCCACGGAGCGAGAAACTGGCCCTTTTTCACGTTCAAACGACGGCCGTTCCGCAGCGCTGATTCAGCGCCCGCGACGATGAGGTCAGTCTGCCGGCAAAGGAACGCGGGAATTTGCATGAAGTCGACGACTTCGGCGACGGGCTTCGCTTGTTCGGGTGTATGGAGATCGGTCAAAACCGGGAGCCCAGTCTTCGCGCGAACGCGATCGAGAATCTTCAGCCCAAGCTCCATCCCCGGTCCTCGAAAACCGTCGATCGAAGTTCGGTTCGCCTTATCGAAACTCGCCTTGAAGTAGAGATTGATTTCGCCCGCGGAAATGAGCGTGCCGAGTTGGCGCTTCAGCTCTTCGGCGATTTCGAAAACGATTCCGGTATCGAGCGTCTCATCTTCGATTACGCAAGGTCCGGCGATCAGCGTCATGGGCGAGCTTTTGGTCGTCATTCCCTAGGTCTATCCCTTGAAAAGCATTCAGAAAAGCGAAACGATGTAGGGATGAAAAATCTTTCGGGCGCGAGCCTCTCCGCGAAACTTCTCCAAACCCCAGAAATCCAGACTCGGCTTAAAAAGATTAAACTCCTCCTTCTCGATGTGGACGGCGTCATGACCGATGGTCGGATCTTCTGGATCGAAAGCCAGGGATGGACCCGGAGCTTCAATGTGAAGGATGGCTACGGTTTAAAACTCCTGATGGCCGCCGGCATCCAAGTCGGGATCATTTCGGGCGGGAAGTCTAAGGACGTCGAAACCCGCGCCGCGTTTCTGAAAGTTCACCACTGCTTCCTTGGCGACGAAAACAAGATCGTCGCGCTCGATAAGATTATCGCTACGACGGGACTTAAACCCGAAGACATCGCCTTCGTCGGCGACGACCTCTTCGACATTCCCGTTCTCGAGCGCGTCGGTTTCTCGGCGACGGTTCCGCATGCTGTCGATCCCGTGAAGGAACGCGTGCACTACATCACTGAATTCGAAGGCGGGAACGGCGCGGTCCGCGAAATCGCGGACGCCATTCGCAAAGCCCAGGGACACGGGCCTTACTGATGGCCGCTCGTCGCAAAGCCCGGGGAAAAATCAAAGAACGTTGGGTGGTGAAGGCCGGCTCGAACGCGATCTGCTCCGGCGGTCCGATGCTCATTCGCGCGTGGATGCAGCAGGTAGCGCACCTGCGGAAGCGTCATGGAGTCGAAGTTGTTTGGGTGACCTCGGGCGCGATCGCGACCGCGATCGACTTCATGGGTTCGCCTCTAAAGGCGAAAAGAACATCTGCGCGGTCGCCCGCGCAGCATACTATCGCCCAGAAACAGGCCCTAGCTGCGATCGGCCAACCGCTCGTTCTCGACCTCTACACGATGGGCCTCCGTGCGCAGGGGCTGGGCGCGGCCCAGGTTCTCCTCACTTACGAAGACCTCGCGGACGGAACTCGCCGTGGAAATTTTCAAAACACGCTCGAGCAGTTACTCGAGTGGCGCATTACTCCGGTCTTGAACGAAAACGATGCCGTAGCCACCCAAGAAATTCGCTTCGGAGATAACGATTCACTTTCGGCGCGCGTCGCACGCGTGATCGGGGCAGATCGTCTCGTGATTCTGACGGACGTCGAAGGACTTTTCGATTCGGATCCCCGGAAGAATCCGGCCGCCCGGCTCGTCTCGGAACTGAAGAGTGTTTCATCGGGCGCGATCCGGAAGCTCGAAAAAGAAAGCTCCGTTAAGGGCCGCGGCGGTACTTCGCGCGGTACCGGCGGAATGCTTTCGAAGCTCATGGCGGCGAAACTCGCTTCGGATAACGGCGTCCAAACCCACCTCGTGAAGGGCGACGAGGCGAACGTACTCGTCGAGATCGCGAACGGCCATCGGGTCGGCACCACTATCTATTCCCGAAAAAAGAAAAGATGAGCGCACTTCCGAAGGACATCGATACTGGACTCGACCGAGTGTGCGCCGGTGCGCGCCACCTGCGTGCCTCGTCGACCGATGTTCGAAACCGCGTGCTGCTCGTTCTCGAGATGAAACTCGGTTCCGAAGGATCGGCGATCCTAAAGGCAAACGAAGCAGACCTCGCGGCTTTCTCGAAAGAGGGTACGGCCGCATTTCGTGATCGCCTTCTGTTGAATGCCGAACGCATCCTCTGGATGCGCGAAAGCCTTCGCCAAGTCGCGGGACTCGCTGATCCGCTCGGGGAAGTGGTCGAGGAACGGGTTTTGAAGAACGGCCTTCGCACGCGCCGGGTTCGTAGCCCGCTCGGCGTGATCCTCATGATTTTCGAGTCGCGCCCGAACGTCGCGATCGAAGCGTTTTCTCTCGCGTTGAAGTCGGGGAACGCACTTATACTCCGCGGTGGAAAAGAGTCGCGCGAAACCACGGCGGTGCTCTACCGACTGATCTCAGAGTCGATGGCGGAGGCCGGTTTACCTGGCGATGCTTTCCTCGGGATTTCCGATCCGGACCGCGAAATCGTGAAGGGACTCCTCGCCGAAAAAGGGCGCATCGATGTCGTCGTCCCTCGGGGGGGCGACGGGCTGATTAATTTCGTCGTCGAAAACGCGCGCATGCCGATCATTAAGAATGATCGCGGACTCTGCCATATCTATGTTCATTCGGACGCAGACCTCGCGAAAGCGGCGGTGATCGTCGAGAACGCGAAAGTCTCGCGCCCTGGCGTCTGCAATTCGCTCGAAACACTGCTCGTTCACCAGTCGGTCGCGAACGCGTTCGTGCGCGAGCTCGGAAAACGTGCGGGCCTCCAGACGGTCGAATTTCACGCCGGACCGCGCGCGAAGCCGATCTTCGAAAGCGTTTTCCCGGGTAAGGTCCTCGCTGCGAAACCGGCGGACTTCGATACCGAATACCTCGATTTAATTTTAAACGTGAAGATCGTCGATTCGGTCGACGAAGCGATCGCGCATATCGAGGCGCACGGGTCGCGGCACTCGGAATCGATTCTCACCGCCGACGAAAAAACGGCGCGAAAGTTCCAAACCGAAGTGGATGCGGCGGCGGTGTATTGGAACGCGTCGACCCGCTTTACCGATGGCTTCGAACTCGGTCTCGGGGGCGAACTCGGGATTAGTACGCAGAAGTTACACGTGCGGGGTCCGGTCGGACTTCGCGAACTTACCAGCATTCGCTGGGTGATCGACGGGGAAGGGCAGATTCGATGAAGATCGGGATCTTAGGTTTGGGAAAAATGGGAGAGGCCCTTGTTCATGGAATCCGCGCTTCGGCGGACGGGAAAAAGTGGCGGTTAGAGGCGACGACGCATTCGAAAGAGAGTGCGAAGCGCGCGGCTAAGGCCATTCGGATCCCGGTTCACACCGACAATCTAAAGCTCGCAAAGAGCTGCGACGTGATTATCCTTTGTGTAAAGCCGCACCAAGCGGAAGCGGTGCTCTCAGAAATCGCGGGCGTGCTGACGAAAAGAAAGCTCGTGATATCCGTCGCGGCCTCGCTGACGACGGCCCAAATGGAAGAATGGGTTTCTCACGGGTGCGCCGTGATTCGCTCGATGCCGAATACTCCGGTACTGGTTCGCGAGGGAATGACCGTGTTTTGTGCGGGTAAGGACACTTCATTCACCCAGCTGAAAACGGCGGAAAAAATCTTCGCCACGGTCGGACGGACTTCCGTCGTCGAAGAGAGTCTGATGGACGGCGTGACCGGGCTCTCGGGTTGCGGGCCCGCTTATGTTTATCTGATCGCGGAGGCTCTCAGTGAGGCCGGAGTGAAGGTCGGTCTCCCGCGCGCGACGGCGACGTTACTGGCAGCCCAGACGCTGATGGGTGCGGCGAAGATGCTGCTCGTCAGAGGTGTTCATCCGGCGGCATTGAAAGACGAAGTGACGACGCCGGCGGGATGCACGATCGACGGACTCATGGCCCTGGAAGAAGGGAAGTTACGCGTGACGTTGATTAAGGCGGTCGTGGCGGCAGCGGAGAAGAGCGAAAGCCTTCGGTCGGAAAAGCAGTAATTTTTTCTAAGGCGGCCCGCTCGTTTCAATTCTACGAAGGAGACCGAGTTATTTTTCGTTCATCGTTTCGCACTCAACTGTTTGGATAGGTCCGAGTGGTAAAGTCCCCGAGCGAGACTCGCTCGTCGATCGGGTGACTTTCTGATAAGAAAAGCGGACGTCAATTCGATCTTGGTCGTTCTTCACCAAGTCGAGAGCGATATTTTTGCCGCTGAGTTTAAATCCGTTTTTCACAATCACGTCAGCGGATTCGAACGTATCGTAGGTTTGGTATTCGGCCGGGATTTGATTCATTGGCTTTTGAGCCAATAGCATCGTGATCATTTCTTCGCTCAGGGGAGTTCCTGGAAACATTTTTTCGATTTTCTCACGAGTCATTGGACTAACGAGCGAAACCGAATAGATTTTTCCACTCTGAGAAACTGAAAGAACGCTGTCATTCGATTTGCATCGAATCATT